>DASRIN010000070.1:0-9578 GCA_035649975.1 Gemmatimonadales bacterium | reverse complement strand
CGGCAGCGAGCCGCTCCTTCCCACGCTCGCTGGTCTTCCTACCCTTGTACTGGCGGGTGATTCCGACAGCTTAACGCCACCCGACCAGGCTCGTGCGATGGCGCAAGCCATCCCCGGAGCGCGATTTGCGGTCATTCCCCGCGCCGGGCATCTGACGCCAGTGGAGCAACCGGAGCAGGTGCTGGCTCAGCTGCGCGACTTCTTGAAATCGATTGGGTGAAACCTTCTCGGTGGGCTGCGCGTTCTACTCTATGGCGAGAGCACCCAGCCAAGCTGAGCTTCGCCAAGTAGTCCTTCCTCAAGTCAGCTCCGGGATCGCGGCCATGCAGTACGATCCCGGGGCTCCTTTCTTTCGTCTATCTCTTGGGCCGCCCCGGTGGGTTATCGCTGTTGAAGACCTCCTTGTTCTTCTCGATGAAAGAGGCACTCTGGGGAGGCACGTCCTCCTCCGGAAAAATTGCCGTTACCGGGCATTCCGGCTCACAGGCGCCGCAGTCGATGCACTCGTCAGGGTGAATGTAGAGCTGGTCCTCCCCTTCGTAGATGCAGTCCACCGGACATACATCGACGCAGGCGCGGTCCTTTACCCCGATACACGTCTCGACAATCACGTAGGTCACCGGCGACCCCTCCGGAGGATGGCCATCTAAGTCATGGCTTTGGCAAAGGTATACGAAGGGTGATCAGGCTGCGCAAGGGGCGTTCCACATCCCTATTTTGCGGTCGCATGCTCGTCCGCTGCTTGCTGATTGTCACCTGTTTAACGGCCTCGCCGGCGTACGGTCAAACCTGTCGCCCCCCGCGCACTGCGCTGGTGCTCTCCGGGGGAGGGGCGAAGGGTCTGGCGCATGTTGGTGTCCTGCGGGTGCTCGATAGCCTGGGTTTCAGCCCCGACCTGATCGTCGGAAGCAGCATGGGTGCCATCATCGGGGCTATGTACGCCAGTGGCTATAGCGGCCGGGAGATCGACTCCCTCGCGCGGTCGCTGCCTATCGCGGATCTCTTTCGCACCTATCAGCCACGTGCACCTCGAAGCCTCGGGCCGGTGCAGCCACTGGTGGTCTGGGAGCAGGGCGAGCGAAGGTTCAATCTGCAGAATGCGGCCGTGGCCGAAGCCGAGGTGAATGCGCTGGTGAATGCCGCGATGTTGCGCGGCAACCTCCTCGCCCGCGGGAACTTCGATTCGTTGCCGATTCCCTTTCGAGCGGTGGCCGCCGATCTAGCCGATCGCTCCGTCGTGGTGCTGCGGTCGGGCGATCTGGCCCGCGCCGTCCGAGCCAGCTTTGCCATTCCGCTCGTCTTTGCTCCCGAATCGCTGGACGGCCGGATACTCGCCGATGGCGGTCTGGTCGCCAATATCCCGGTGTCAGCCGCGCGGGCCGCCGGTGCCGAGCGCGTTATCGTCTCCGATGCGACGGAGCGACTGGCTGACTCCCTCGATCTCTACTCACCTCTCGTCCTGGCGGATCGCCTGCTGGGCTTCCTGTTTCAGCAGCCGGCCGACAGCCTCAGGCCCGGTGACATCATCGTTCGCCCTGACGTGGCCGGCTTCACCGGCCTCAACTTTTCCGCCCAGAACGTCGATCTGCTGATTCGCCGTGGCGCCGCCGCCGCCGATACCATATTGCCGGGAATCTCCTGCCCTCCCCGTCGCTTGTCACCTGCAATCTGGCGTTTGCCGACCCGCGTCTCGGGCTTTGAAATCGCGAGCAGCAGCAAGTCCGAGCGCCTCGCACTCGAGCGCCTGCTTGGTCTCGGCCTCAGTGACACGCTGGAGCTCGGCCTCCTGCGGAGCCGGGTGCGTGGGCTGGCGCAGTCCGATGCCTACCAGGCGGTATGGCTCTCGCCGCGCGGTGCGGGTGATTCCGTTTCTTTCCATGTCTCGGCCCGGCGAAGTCCCCGCCGAGTAGCGGGGCTCGGCCTGGCCTACGACAACGAGCTGGGTGGGAGGATGTGGCTGGGCGCTGTGGACCGCCGTCTGTTGGGTCTGACCTTGGAGGGAAGCGCGGCCGTGTTCATCGGTGAGTTCCGCAAGGAGCTCTACCTGGGATTCCGCCGCTACTTCCAGCTTGGACGCCAACTTATGACCCCCACCCTGACCGCCCGTCTCGCAACCGAATCGATCCGGCAATTCGACAGCGAAGGAGACGAGATCGATCCAGCCAAAACTCGCGAAGCGCTGGGATTTGTTGGAGTCGAGCGAGACCTTCCGGACGGTTGGCAAGCCGCACTCGGTGTGCTCGGGCACATCTGGGAGGAGCCCGGGATCGAGCGCTCGACGCTCGGCGCGGCTCTACAAGTCACCCGGGAGAGCCAATCGGGTATTCGGCAAACGGAAGCCTCTCTCGTTTGGACCCGTCTGTATCAACGGGCGGCTCTCGACGGTGAGGTGTACGGCCGAATCGGCCCGGTCCGGCTGCGGCCCAGAGTCCGCCTCGGCTGGGGGGAAGATCTGCCGCTGCAGGCAACCTTCCCCCTCGGGGGTGATGACGGCTTTCCCGGACTGCATATCGGCGAGCGGAGGGGTGACCGCGAAATCTTCCTCGATTTGCTGCTTACCTATCCCTTGAAGGCTCCGTTCGTTGGCCGGCTGGAGGCAGCAGCCGGACGATCGGCCACTGGCGGGGATTTGGTGACGGGCGATGGGTGGGTCGGGGGTGCGCGGATCGGTCTTGGCGCCGAAACCCCAGTGGGCCCGGTACGAGTCGAATACGGGTTGGCCACCGGGGGACGTAGCGCCTTCTTTGTGCGTCTGGGGCGGTGGTTCTAAGGCTGGCTCCTGCTACAGCTGCGTGGCGTAGCTCGCAGTTCTCGGTTCCGGAGGACCGTAGCGCCCTGCCGCGCCATGCTGCCGGTGCCACTCCTCCTTCAGGCAAAATGGGTCGAGCCCCTGGGGGCGGTCAACCGCAAGGACCCCGTCCAGATGATCGATCTCATGTTGAAGGAGCTCGGCCTGGTCTCCTTCCACTTCGACTTCCTGCCACTCGCCCTTGAGATCCTGATAGCGAACCCGGATCCGGTATGCCCGGGAGACTCGCACCAGCAGGTCGGGGAACGAGAAGCAGTCGTCCCACACCTCGAAATCCTCATTGCCGATGTCGAGGATCTCCGGATTGATCAAAGGCCAGGGTTGCCCCATGTCGATGTACACCATTCGGACCGGGGCACCGATCTGGGGGGCCGCGATTCCCCTGCCACTGCCGAATCTCGATTGCCAGTCCCGTAGCGTCTCCCGCATGTCATCCATGATGACTCGAACAGCAGTCGAGCGCGGTTTGCTGATCGGCTCGCAGCCAGCGCGGAGGATTGGATCTCCCAGGAGTCGGATACGGTGAATGGTCATCGGGGTCTCGGAAGGGGACACCTCAATATGACCAGTTAGGGCGACACCTGCCAGAACCACTAATAAGTAGTTCTTGCTACTACTTTGACACCAGAGTTCGGCGCGAGTTTGGCCCTGCCATGTAAGTTGTTGTTCTATCTAGTACTCGGAATTCGCACCAAAACTCTGAGCAAATTGACAATTCCGACTAATTTACTTAACATTGGCACTATGACGTTCATCTCTCCCCAACCGCAGGAAAGCTCCGGACCCTCAGGATACCAGGGCACCAGGGCCGCCGTGCTGAATGAGCTCAAGAAGGCGGAGGGATTGACCACCAAAGAGCTTGCAGCACGGCTGGGCGCCTCGCTGAACAACATCCGCTATCATTTGAAGGAGCTGGAGCAGCAGGGGCTGGTGCTGTATGAGCGCCAGCATCGCGGGGTGGGAGCTCCTACGTTTGCTTACAGTCTTACCCCAGCCGGAGCAGCCCTGTTCCCCAGACGCTATGAAGCCGTTCTGGACCACCTGCTCGGCAATCTGGTTCAGCGCGCCGGCCACGCTGGAGCCGCTGCCCTGCTAGAGAACAGGTACTCGAGCCTAGCCGAGCGACTGGAGGACGAGCTGGCCGGGACTCCACCGGCTCATCGGCTGGAGTCTATTGCCAAGCTGTTATCGGCCGAGGGGTTCATGGCTGAGTCAGCCCTCACCGGCAGCACCGGCACACTCATCGAGCACAACTGTGCCGTCCAATCAGTTGCCGAGCGGTTCCCTGAAATCTGTGCGGCCGAGGCCAGACTGCTGAGCCAGGTGCTGGGCGCCGACGTACAACGTGAGCGCCACATTCTGAATGGCTGCAGTGCATGCGAATACCGGATCATTTTTGAAGGTGCCGGAATGACGGGCAATGCTGCCGGACCGGCTCAGAAGCCGGCTCCCGATGCCAGCGTAGAGGAGAATTCATGAGCTCGCAAGTCGAGAGCCTGGTCAACAAGGAGTACAAGTACGGATTCGTAACTGACATCGAATCCGACATAGCTCCTCGTGGCCTGAACGAAGACATTATCCGCCTGATTTCCTCCAAGAAGGGCGAGCCCAACTGGCTGCTCGACTGGAGGCTCAAGGCGTTCCGGGGTTGGCAGAAGATGGTGGAGCCTCACAACTGGCCCAACATCAAGTACCACCCGGTCGACTACCAGGCCCTGCGCTATTACGCCGCACCCAAGACCAAGACCCCGCTGGGAAGCCTGGACGAGGTAGATCCCAAGCTGCTGGAGACCTACCAGAAGCTCGGCATTCCGCTGTCGGAACAGAAGCTTCTCTCCGGAGTTGCGGTGGACGCCATCTTCGACAGCGTATCGGTAGGCACCACCTACAAAGCTCGTCTGGCGGAAGCCGGGATCATCTTCTGCTCTTTTGGCGAGGCCGTCCGGGAGCATCCCGAACTGGTTCGTCAGTACCTGGGCTCCGTCGTTCCGGCCAGCGACAACTTCTTTGCGGCCCTCAATGCTGCCGTCTTCAGCGATGGCTCCTTCGTGTTCGTCCCCAAGGGCGTGCAATGTCCGATGGAGTTGTCCACCTATTTCCGCATCAATGCGGCAGAGACCGGGCAGTTCGAGCGCACCCTCATCATTGCGGAGGAGGGAGCCACGGTCAGCTACCTCGAAGGCTGCACCGCGCCTCGGCGCGACCAGAACCAGCTGCACGCGGCTGTCGTGGAGCTGGTGGCTTTGGAAGGCGCCACCATCAAGTACTCGACGGTGCAGAACTGGTACGCCGGCGATGAGCAGGGACGCGGCGGGATCTACAACTTCGTAACCAAGCGAGGCAAGTGCGTCGGCCCCCGTTCCAAGATCTCCTGGACCCAGGTGGAGACCGGATCCGCCATTACCTGGAAATACCCCAGCGTCATTCTCCAGGGCGATGATTCGGTGGGCGAGTTCTATTCGGTGGCGGTAGTGAATGGAAAGCAGCAGGCCGATACCGGCACCAAGATGATCCACATCGGTAAGAACACCCGCAGTACCATCGTTTCGAAGGGTATCTCGGCGGGTCAGGGTCAAAACAGCTATCGGGGGCTGGTCAAGGTATTGCCGAAGGCGGCCGGTGCTCGCAACTACACCCAGTGTGACTCCATGCTGATCGGCAATCGGTGCGGAGCACACACCTTCCCCTACATCGACGTGCAGAACTCGACCGCCGCGGTGGAGCACGAGGCGTCCACCTCAAAAATCGGCGAAGACCAGATCTTTTACCTGAAACAGCGCGGCCTCAACACCGAGAACGCCATCTCCATGATCGTGAACGGCTTCTGCAAGGAGGTCTTCAAGGAGCTGCCCATGGAGTTCGCGGTGGAGGCTCAGAAGCTGCTGGGCGTGAGCCTGGAAGGAAGTGTGGGATAATGGAAGCAGCGTTGCTGGAGATTCAGGGCCTGCGGGCGAGCGCCGGTGACACGGAAATCCTCCGGGGCATCGATCTCACGGTGCGAGCGGGGGAGGTCCATGCTGTCATGGGCCCGAATGGTTCGGGGAAGAGCACACTGGCTCAGGTCATTGCGGGCCACCCGGCCTACAAGGTGACCTCCGGCCAGATTCTTTATCAGGGCCGCGACCTCCTGGATATGGAGCCTGAGGAGCGGGCTCAGGCCGGTGTCTTTCTAGCCTTTCAGTACCCAGTGGAAATTCCCGGCATCAGCAATGCCTACTTCCTGCGCGCCGCGTACAACGAGATCCGCAAGGCCCGGGGACTGGAAGAAGTCGACTCCCTCGATTTTCTGGATCTGCTGGAGGAGAAGCTTCGGGTCGTGGAATGGGGTCCAGACATCATGAGCCGGGCCGTCAACTCCGGATTTTCCGGAGGGGAAAAGAAGCGGAACGAGATCTTGCAAATGGCCGTGCTCGAGCCCACGCTGGCGGTGCTGGACGAAACCGACTCGGGGCTCGACATCGATGCCTTGCGCATTGTCGCGAAGGGGGTGAATGCCCTCCGCCAGCCGGACAAGGCCACGATCCTGGTGACCCACTATCAGCGACTGCTGAACTACATCATCCCTGATCGGGTCCACGTGTTGTCGGCGGGCCGTATCGTGAAGTCGGGCGGCAAGGAGCTGGCCCTGGAGCTCGAAGCGCGGGGGTACGAGTGGCTGGAAGAGGCCGTGACAACGTGAGCCAGACATTTCTGCAGGAGTTCGAGACCAGGAGCACCGCGGCCACTGCGGATAGCCCGGACTGGCTGGAGCCGGTTCGCCGCCGGGCGATGGATCGGTTCGCCGCCACCGGGTTTCCCACCGCCCGGGAAGAGGAGTGGCGGTTCACGCCGGTCGCTCCGATCACGCAAACACCGTGGCGGCAAGCTTCCGGCACTGCTCGGGTAAAGCGGCAAGATCTCGAGAGCTTCGTCTTCGGCCATCCCGAATGGATCACGCTGGTCTTCGTGGATGGAGTGTATCGTGAAGAGCTGGGCTCAGGTGGCCTCCGCTCTGGGGGTATCCAGGTCCACAGTCTGGCCGACGCAATCAGCGGAAACGGGGTTCCCCTTCAGGCTCACTTGACCCGCTATGCACCGATCGATTCGAGCGCGTTCACGGCCCTCAACACCGCCCTGATTCGGGAAGGCGCGATTATCCAGGTTGGGGCTAATACCGAGGCCACCCGGCCGGTTCACTTGGTGTTTGTGACCACCAAAGAGGCCCACGGCTGCGCCATACAGCCGCGGAACCTGATCGTGGTCGAACGTGGCGCACGAGCAGCCGTAGTGGAGAGCTATGTCTCCCTGGCCCCTGGCTCCTCCTACTGGACAAACACTGTCACGGAAGTGGTGCTGGGAGCCAACGCTTGGCTGGAGCACACCCGGATTCAGCGCGAGAGCGAGCGTGCCTTCCACATCGGTGCCACCCACGTGCACCAGCTGCGCGACAGCCATTATCGCAATTTTTCCATGGCCATGGGTGGGGCACTGGCTCGGCACAACCTTCACGCCCGGCTGAACGACTCGAACGTGGAGACCCTGCTCTACGGGTTGTATATCACCCGAGGAGATCAGCTGGTGGATAACCACACCACCATCTACCACGACCAGCCGAACTGCCGCAGCTGGGAGGTCTACAAGGGCATTCTAGATGGGCGCTCCCGGGCGGTGTTCAACGGAAAGGTGCTGGTCAAGCCGGAGGCCCAGCAGACTGACGCCAAGCAGACCAACCGCAATCTGCTGCTCAGCGACCAAGCCAAGGTCAACACCAAGCCGCAGCTCGAGATCTTCGCCGACGACGTGAAGTGCACCCACGGTGCCACGGTCGGTCGGCTGGACGACCTTGCGCTCTTTTACGCCCGGAGCCGAGGCGTGCCGGCGCAGGATGCCCAGCGCTTGCTCACCTATGCCTTTGCCGCCGAGGTGATCGCCGAGGTAACCCTGCAGCCGGTTCGAGAGGAGCTCGAGCACCTGGTTCGCGAGCGACTGGGGACTCTGTGAGCCGCAGCCTCACCGCCAACCCGGTTCCCACCGCCCCTGCCGGGGCGGCGGCTGCATTCGATGTGTTCCGAGTGCGCCGGGACTTTCCCATTCTGCACCGGCGGGTGCGGGGCAAGCCTCTCGTCTATCTGGACAATGCGGCCACCGCGCAGAAGCCCCAGGCGGTTATCGACAGCATCAACCGATTTTACCGCCATGACAATGCCAACGTTCACCGCGGAGTTCATTACCTCAGTGAACAGGCAACCGCAGCCTACGATGAAAGCCGGTCCAAGGTCGCCCGCCTGATAAATGCCCGAACGCCTCGGGAAGTGATATTTACCCGGGGAACCACCGACGCGATCAACCTGGTGGCCCAAAGTTACGGCAGAAGCTTCCTCAAGCCTGGCGATGAAGTGCTCATCACCGGCATGGAGCACCACTCCAATCTTGTGCCATGGCAGCTGCTTTGCGAACAGGTCGGTGCGCAGCTGCGGGCCGCGTCGCTCACCTCATCGGGGGAGATCGATCTCGACGGATTTCGATCCCTGCTCACCGACCGGACCCGCCTGGTTGCTGTTGCGCACGTGTCCAACGCCCTCGGCACGGTAAATCCGGTCAAGCGGCTGATCGGCTGGGCCCATGAGCGGAGCATTCCGGTTCTGCTGGACGGAGCTCAGTCGGTTCCCCATCTCCCAGTGGACGTCCAGGAGCTCGATTGCGATTGGTTCGCCTTCTCGGGCCACAAGCTCTTCGGGCCCACCGGCATCGGCGTGCTGTACGGCCGCAAGGAACTGCTGGAGCGGATGCCTCCGTCCCAGGGCGGTGGAGGCATGATCGAGTCGGTGACGCTGGAACGCTCTACCTGGGCTCCGGTTCCAGCCAAGTTCGAGGCCGGGACCCCCATGATTGCGCAGGCGGTCGGGTTGGGTGCCGCGGTGGATTACATCGCTCAGATCGGTCTCAGTACCGTTGCCGCATGGGAGCAGGAGCTGCTGGCGTACGCAACCGAGCGGCTGCACGCAATCGAAGGCGTTCGGATCATCGGCACTGCCCCCGAGAAGGTCAGTGTGCTCTCATTCACGATGAGCGGGGTGCACCCGCATGATATCGCCACCGTTCTCGATGGCGAGGGCGTGGCAATCAGAGCCGGCCATCACTGTGCCCAGCCAGTCATGCAGCACTTTGGTGTCTCCGCCACTGCCCGGGCCTCGTTTGCCTTCTACAACACCTTTGAGGAGGCTGACGCGCTGGTCGAGGGTATCGCCAGAGTAAAGCGGATGTTCGGCTGATGGGAAGTCTCGCCTCTCTCTATCAGGATCTCATTCTCGACCACAACCGCTCACCCCGGAACTATCGGGTATTGCCCGACGGCAATCGGAAAGCGGAAGGGCACAATCCGCTCTGTGGGGATCGGTTGACGGTCTGGCTACGCATGGCAGACGACCGTATCGACGACGCCGCGTTCCAGGGCTCCGGATGCGCCATCTCCAGAGCATCGGCCTCACTGATGACGGCGGCGATCAAGGGCAAGACCAAGGACGAAGCCAAAGACCTCTACGATCGGTTTCACCGACTGGTGACCGGGTCGATGGAGCCCTCCCAGGTGGAAGCATTGGGCAAGCTGGCGGCATTCGGAGGTGTCTCGGCATTCCCTGCCCGGGTGAAGTGCGCCATCCTCTCATGGCACGCACTTAAGGCCGCTCTGGAACAACCCGATTCGGTGGTCACGACGGAATAGTCGGCTGCCGTGAGTAACCTCGATCTCAAACACTTCGACTCTGAGGAAGGTAAATGCCGTACAACCCTG
>DASRIN010000069.1:0-5088 GCA_035649975.1 Gemmatimonadales bacterium | reverse complement strand
CTCCAGCCGGCATGTAGTCAAAGCCGACCCCAATGCGCGGAGCGCGCAGTTCGTGACGCTCTGTGGCGGCAAGGGGAGTTGGAGCCAAGCCGTCGGCCTGGTCCCCATCGACGGAAGCATTCCCCGCGATACCGCAGTTGCCCGCGCCGTGGCACGCTAGCGCGCAGCCGGAAAACACAAATCCCGGTCGAGCCATAAGCTCGCCGGGACCATGGACTTTAGCAGTTTTGATCACCCAGGCTGCAAAGTCTAAATCCCTGGGGCCCAGAGGGCTATGTCGCACAACTTCCTGCTGACCAATCTAACCGGCTCTCCCCGCTAACACAACTGGTCGCCGCTCCCGGGGACCCAGACGGGCCACTATTATAGGGCCATGGGTTCAACCCCTCACCCATCGGTCACCACTTTACCCAGCGCCTTTGCCGCAGCCTGCAGACTCTCCAGAACGGAAGGAGAGCTGTTCGAGCGGTGCCGGGTGGCGTTGGTGCGCCGGTTCCAGAGTGAGCGGATCTGGTTCAACCTGAGCTCGCCGGCCCACACGGTCTCGCGGGTCGGACCGGTGAACGGTTGGGACAACGCGGTGGAGGTCGCCCGCCTCAACAGCGGTCAGACCGAGGTGGTGATTCATGCCGATCCGCTGGTGGCGGAGGACATGCGACCGGTGGCCATGTCGCTGGCCCTCGGACTCAGCGTGGTCCTCGAGCTCCGCAGCATCCTGCTGGAGCGCCAGGCGGCGCTGGACGATGCCGTCTTCCAGCTCCGAGCCCTGCGGCAGGTGGCCCGGCTCCTCTCTTCGGTGCATTCCACCGAGGAGACGGAGCAGCTGGTCCTGGACTTCATGGCCGAAGTCTTCTTCGCCTGGTGGGCCTGTCTCTACCGGCCCGAGGGTGAGAGCTATGTCCCCCGGGTCTTCCGGTCGCTCAATGATCGGCTTCGTCCGGCTCCCATCGAGCGAGGGGCCCTCGACCTGGCGCTACCGGCGGGAAGCAGTGCCCTCGGCGCCGACGATGTCTCCGTCGCCGAGCTGGTCGGTCCCGGCGCGGAGCTGGTAGTGCCGCTCGACGCGGGGGCGGAGCGGATGGCGGTCCTGGTTCTGGGCTCCCGGATCAGTGACAAGCTGTACGGTCGGGCCGAATCGGAGCTGGCGGCCACGCTCTCGTTTGCAGCGGCCATTGCGCTCAAGAACTCGGAGCTGGTGGAGCAGCTGCACAGTGCGGCCACGACGGACGAGCTGACCGGCCTGTTCAACCGCCGGGCGCTGGAGGATCGCCTCGCGGCGGAGATCTCCCGCAGTCTGCGGCATCAGCTCCACACCAGCGTGCTGCTGCTCGACCTCGATCGGTTCAAGGTGGTCAACGACACCATGGGCCACGCGGCGGGCGACCGGCTCCTGGTGCAGGTCGGCCAGGTGCTTCGACGGCAGTGCCGGGCCCTGGATGTGGTGGGCCGGCTCGGTGGCGATGAGTTCCTGGTCATCCTCCCCATGACGAAGCCGGCGGAGGCACGGGTTTTCGTGGCCCGGGTCCAGGCTAGCCTGCGAGAAATCGAGAAGACCAACCCGGAGTTCGGCGCCTGCACCCTGAGCATGGGAATTGCCGAGTCACCCCAGCACGGGACAACCGTGAGTAGTGTGCTTGCCGCAGCGGACAACGCGCTTTACCGAGCCAAGCGCGGTGGCAGGAACACCGTCGAAGTGGCGGAGGGTTAGACCCATTCAAACTGCCGAGTTCACCCTCCTGGGTGATGCCATCTGGCTCGATTTCGTCAATACGGCCAGGGGACGGATTCCGTCCCCCCCGGACTTGCTGCCGGACGACGCGGCGCTGCTCCGTTGGGCCGGTGCCCAGCGCCTGCATCTCAACGGCGAACGCCCTTGTCTGATGGATACGCTCGAGTTGCGCCAGCGCCTCACCACCCTGGCGGAGGCGCTGCATGCCGGACTCCAGCCGCCCGCCGGATCGATTGCCGCTATCAACCGCCATCTGGCGCGGGAACAGGGTTGCCATCAACTGCTCCGTACCGGAGGCGAGTGGCAGCTCCGCTTCGCTCCGCTGCGGCAGGCACCCATTCTCCAGGCCATCGCCCAGTCCGCCGCCGCCACTCTGGCCAATCCATTGCTCTTTGTCCGGCGCTGTGCCGGACAAGGTTGCTCGCTCTTCTTCACCGATGACAGTCCCAATCAGAGCCGGCGCTGGTGCAGCGCGTCGGTGTGCGGCCGCGAGGTGAGGGTGGAGCGGCGCCGCGGGTTGCTGCGCTGACCGCGACCGAGCCGCTTCGCTATTTCCAGCGCACGCAGGAGGCGCTGGGGATGCGCTACCGGCTCGAACGCAGCGTCGCCGTCGCTCCTGACCAGGTCCTTTTCGAGGCCTATGATCTGATCCTGAAGCGGCGGATCAGCCTGCGGGTGAATTTCTACTCCGATCCAGCGGTCCGGGCCTGGTTTCTCCGCGAAGCCGAGGCGCTGAGTCGGTTGGACCACCCCGCCATCCGCCATGTGTACGACGCCGGAATCATTGGGGAGCTTGCCTACCGGATCGGAAACTGGATCGAGGGCGAGGGCCTGCAGCAGGCCCTGCACCGGGGGCCCCGGCCAATCCCGATGGTTCATGCCCTGGCGCGCGACATCCTGAGTGCTCTGGAGCATGCCCACGGATATGGTATCATCGTCCGGCGCATCGTGCCTCCGTCAGTCCTGCTGAGCACCGCTGGTCGGGCCACTGTCACCGACCTTCGCTTCTGCAGCTACACCCTGCCCGCTATTCCGCCGGGAACGATCCCCACGTCGCTGTGCTACATGGCTCCAGAAATCCGCGATGGCTCGGTGGGAGACGCCACCAGCGACGTGTATACCGCCGGCGCGCTGTTGTACATCGCGGTGACCGGCCGGGAGCCCCCGCTGGATCCGGCAGCGCTCCGCCGGCCGACCGAGCTTCGCCCGGCGTGCACCAAGGCCATGGAGCGAATCATTCTCCGGGCCATGCAGCCGGCCCAGGATGACCGCTACCTGACGGCCGCGGAAATGTTGGAGGACTTTGCCTCTGACGCGGGCTCGTTCGAGATCCCGGCGGTGGCCATGAGCTCCACTGCCGATGCGGAAGACAAAGCCCGCTGGGAGAAGCGCCTGCGCCGCGCCCTGGGTGACGACTACGAGCTGCTGAGCCTGCTCGGCACCGGCGGCTTCGGGAGGGTGTACCGAGTCCGCGACCTGCAGCTCGAGCGGGAGGTGGCCCTCAAGGTTCTTCAGCCCCTGCTTACCCGGGATCCGGAGGTGGTGGAGCGGTTCCGCCGGGAGGCCCAGCTCGCCGCCGGCCTGAGCCACCCCAACATCGTGAACATCTACGACATCGGTGGCCGCTCCGGTCTGCTCTGGTATACCATGGAATTGATCAACGGTCCCAGCCTGGCTCAGCTGGTGGAGCGGGACGGGCCCCTACCCCTGGATCGGGTGCTGCGAATGCTGCGGGAGGCACTCTCCGCCCTCTCTCACGCCCACGGCTCCGGCCTGGTCCACCGCGACATCAAGCCGGAGAACATGCTGATCGACCCGACCGGGAGTCTCCAGATCACCGACTTCGGGCTGGCCCTCGCCCTACGGGGGATGTATGGCGGAGCCACCAGTCAGAGCGGCACGCCTCAGTTCGCCAGCCCGGAGCAGCTGCTGGGCGAGCGGGTGGACCAGCGCTCCGATCTCTACAGCCTGGCAGCGGTGGCGTACTACGCCTTGCTGGGAGCCCCGCCGTTTCCCGGCATGACCGTAGAACAGGTGCTGGCCAAGCAGACGACCAACCAGTTTCCCACCTCACGAGGCCAGCGGGAGGACGTGAGCGAGGCCTTGGAGCAGGTGCTGGACCGGGCCTTGAGCGCGGATGTGGACCGGCGCTATGGCTCGGCCGCCGAGTTCCTCCAGGCCGTCAACCAGGCCGCGGAGGCCAGCCACAAGGAGCCGATGACCGACTGGGCCCGGGCGGCAGCCCGGTGGCTCCGCCGGTCCCCCCTTGACTAAACGCTCGCACAATACAGATTTGTCCCCGCGATAAGTACCCAGTTGCAGGTCTGACCGATCGGAATTTTTTTTCGAATGGCATTCAAGACCCGGGACGTCGCCTCGGGTCTTTCATTTTTTATGACGCAGGACAGGCCTGCGCTCATAAAAACTCGGCGCTCGGATTCTCCGGCGCCGGCGCCAGCAAATAAACATGGAGTAGGCGAAATGGCTCGCACCATCGGCACGGTGAAGTGGTTCAACGACGCGAAGGGTTTTGGTTTCATCACCCCGGAGAATGGGGACAAGGACTGTTTTGTCCATCACACTGCCATCAAGGCGGAAGGCTTCCGCAGCCTTTCGGAGGGCGACCGGGTTGAGTTCGACATCGTGCAGGGTGCGAAGGGCCCCGCCGCAGAGAACGTGACCAAAGTCAAGTAACACCGGTCTAACACAAAAAAGCCGCTCACCCGAGCGGCTTTTTTGTAGCCTTCACGCTTCACTTTCCCTCTTCACATTACTTATGCCGGTAGATCACCCTGCCACGGGTCAGATCGTAGGGCGAGAGCACAACGCTCACCCGGTCGCCCTCGAGTACCCGGATCTTGAACTTGCTCATCTTGCCGGCCGCGTATGCCAGGATCTCGTGGCCGTTCTCCAGCATGACGCGATAGTTCCGGTCGGGCAGCACCTCGGTGACTACCCCCTCCATCTCGATGCCTTCCTCTTTGGCCATCCATATCTCCGAGTGCTGCGGGACCAGGGCCCCCGGATCGGGGGCCGTGGAATCTTGTCGCGAGGCGGCCGGGAATCAACTCAAGGGAGCTCGGCCCGCGCCCGTTCGATATGCTCTTCCACCAGTTGGACCAGCTCGCCGATGGTCTCGACGTCGAAGGTGAGCCGGGCCCCGGCGGTCTGGTAAATCTCGGGTAGCTTGCGCACGGCCCCCAGCGCCAGGGCCTCACGGTAGCGGGCAACGGCGGTCGCCGGGTCCTTCAGGCTGTTGCGCCAGACCTGGAGCGCTCCCAGCTGGGCGATCCCGTACTCGATGTAGTAGAACGGGTACATGAAGATGTGCAGCTGCCGATACCACCGGGCCACCCGTT
>DASRIN010000068.1:0-5482 GCA_035649975.1 Gemmatimonadales bacterium | reverse complement strand
CGAATCACCCCGTAGTTGGTGGTGGGCTCGAGCGTGGTGCCCGTCGGAGCGGTAACCCGGTCGGTAACCGCGTCGAGAATGCCGAGAGAGAAGCCGCCGGGCAGGCGCCCGTTCACCTTTCCCGCGGCGAGAATCCTGGTGGAGGTGGGGGAGGTCTCGTCGCCGTACACATCGGTGAGCTGGGGTGAACGTCCGACCCGCCGGGAGTAGAACAGCCCTTCCCCGGTCTCACAGTCGACCACCACCACGCAATTCACCTTGAAGGTGAACAGTCCTTTCCCCTCCACGAAAAAGGGCCGTCGCTCCTCGAAGAAAGTCTCGAACGCGCTGAGGTTGAGCTCCGAGGGGTCCGCTTCCACCTGCCCGAAATCGGGGTTGATGGTGGCATTGAGCAGGACGTTGGACGCGATGCGGTACTTGAGGTCGCCGCCCAGGGTGAGGTCCTGCCGCTGCTCGAAGGTGGGGGAGGCGAGGTCCGGCTCGCTCTTGGCGACAACATACGGGATGACCTCGGCGCGGCCCGGGCTGCCCAAACTATCGAGGCCGGTCAGCTCGCCGAACTGGGAACTGAAGCCCGACCGCGAGGTACGATACAGCGGCCAGGTTACCGTCGCGGTGTGGCGCTGGATGACTCGCCAGAAGAGCACCCCGAAGGTGCCACCGTGCTGTGACGAATAGTGCAGCTGGGAGAGGGGGATCCGGTATTCGGCGGTCCAGCCGAGCGAGTCGATCCGGGTCGCGACGTCCCAGACCGCGTCCCACGCCACGTCCTCATCTCCGTCGTTATAGATCGCGTAGTCCGCTTTGACGCCGGCGGGATTGACGGTGAACTCGTATCCGGTTCGCCGGTCGTGGTAGGGATCCAACATCAGCGTTATGCGGTCCGACGGAGTCTCTTCATCGCGACGGGCCAGGTGGCTTACGATGCTGTCGGGGTGGGGATCGAAGGAACGTACGAAGACGTAGAGATTTTGCTCGTCGTAGGCGACCCGAGCCTCGGTGCGGAACTTCGGCCGGGCGCCTTCACTCGGCTTCGCTTCGAGGAACTGGTCAATCACCGGGGTCGTGCGCCAGACCAGGTCGGTGTCGTGCCCGTCCAGGACCGGAGGCTCGGCGGCACGCGTTGCCCGTACCGTGGTGGCGGTCGGAAGGGAGGAGGGCTGAGCCGATTGGATGGCCAGCTCCTGTCCCTGTAGCATCAGCAGAACCCTGAAGAGCGCTGTCACGTGTCAGAACCCGGAGAAGTTTCACGGGTTTGACATCAGGTAGGCTCAAAAGGTTGTATCGGTGGCGCCTGGGGTAGGCAGCACAAAGGCGGACAATGTCTGTCCGCCCTTGGATGGCGCCTGGGACTGCGCGCCGGCTATGGAATGACTGCGGTCGGCTTGATCAACTTCTCCCTGGCCCCCAGGTGGATGCGCTCGGCGCTCACGTCCCCAGCCACCCGCTCCTGACGGCCGCTCACATGGTACTTCTCGGCCGGCGCAGTAGAAACGATGTACCCCAAGTCCTGCATCGAGCCGATGGTCATGATGCTGAGAGGACTACTGCCCAGCGCGATGAAGCCGGTCATCAGCTCCTCGTCGAAGGTCTCCTCGTCCCAATGGGAGAGTCTGGTACCGGGTCCGAAGTCCTCCTCGACCGGTACCGAGATACCGCGACCGCCCACCTCCTGATATCCGGCAATAGCGGCGGGGCCCACGAACCGCGGGTCCGCGTTGGTGCCCTGCAACAGGTTCCGGCTGCCGAGGTTCCACAGGGTCCCGATGCCGAGCACGTGCCCCATCTCGTGGACGATGACTTCGTCCAGAATGTCGAACTGCTCCAGGAAGGCGAGGTCGGCGGTATCGAAGAACATCAGACCATAGACCGTGAGCAAGTCAGCGCTCCGGATCAGACAAGGACCGGCAGCCCCCAGAATGGCGCCCGGTCCATCGATGGGCTGGAGCAGGACGTCGATGAGCACGTCATCCACTTCGCCATTGAAGCTGGGCGTCTTGAAGCTGTTGCCGCAGCTCCGAGCGGGAATCGTCCCGGTGGTGTTGGGGACGTCACCCACGATGATGCTCTGCCACTTGGCGGCAGCGGTCCGGAAGAAGGCCTCCTGGGCGGCCGTGGGCGGATTGATGAACCGCAGCCGGACCTCGAAGTCACCGACAGCGTTCGCTGTGGGACCGGTCACCTGCATGGTGCCCAGGGTGGGAAGTGAAGGATCGGCTGTATTGGTGGGAGGGGTTGGCGAATCAGGGGCCTGGTTATCCACGCAGGCAGCAAGTGAGGCGGCGGCAAGGGCCGCGCCGAGACAAAGAAGGCGCTTCAAGGGGTCCTCCGAAGTGAATTTTTTGCGGGTGGCGTCAGGTGATGCAGATAGCCTACGCCACTATCGATTTGTCGCCAATCCAGCCCAGTGTCAAGGCAGGATTGCATAGCCGTAGCCTATTGCATAGCCGTATCCCTGCCATGATTTCGGTCCCACGACGAGATTAGGGCGATGCACCTCTTCGAATTGGTGATTGGGCTTTTGCTGGGCGGAGCCGCGCTCGCGGCGTTGGCCCGCCGGGTCAACCTCCCCTATCCCGCTCTGCTGGCGCTTGCCGGAGCCGGCCTCGCCCTGGTGCCCGGAACCCCCACAGTCACACTCGATCCCGAGCTCGCGCTGGCGCTCTTCATCGCCCCGGTGCTTCTCGATGCGGCGTTCGACGCGTCGCCCCGCGACTTGCGCGAGCACTGGCGGCCGGTGGCGAGCCTGGCGCTGATCACTGTCGCGTTGACGGTCGCCGCCGTGGCGCTCACCGTCCGTTGGTTGGCGCCCGAGGTGCCCTGGGCCGCGGCGATCGCGCTGGGAGCCATCGTGGCGCCGCCCGATGCGGCCGCGGCCATTGCGGTGCTTCGCCAGCTGCGACCGCCCCATCGCCTGCTGGTGATTCTCGAGGGAGAAAGCCTCTTCAACGACGCGAGCGCGCTGCTCATTTATCGGCTCGCAGTGGGAGCGGCGATGGGTGGCGCAGCGATCGGATGGGAGGTGGTGCCGACGCTGCTGCTGGTGAGCGCCGGCAGTGTCGTGCTGGGGCTGGTCCTGAGCCGGATCACCATGCTGGTGACTCCACGCATCCACGACGTCGCCACCTCGGTGATAGTTCAGTTCGTCGGCACGTTCGGAGTCTGGCTGCTGGCCGAAGCAGCGCACTTGTCAGGAATTCTGACCATGGTGGTCTACGCCATGGCCGTGGCCCGTGAAGCGCCAACGGCGATCCCCGCCCGGATCCGGATTCCCTCCTATGCCGTCTGGGAGGTCGCCGTCTTCGTGCTCAACGTCCTCGCCTTCATCCTGGTTGGCCTGCAAGTCAAGCCGATCGTGGCCAGCCTGCGTCAGTCCGAAGTGCTCACCTACCTTGGGACCGCCGCAGTGGTCTGCCTGGTGGTGATCCTGGTGCGGGTACTCTGGGTAATGCGGGAGGACCTCACCTGCTGGCTGCTGCGCCGCGCCGGCCCAGCCGGGGGCGGGCGCTGTGGCTCGACCAGCAATGCCGCGGTAGTGGCCTGGAGTGGGATGCGCGGGACCGTGTCGCTAGCAGCCGCGCTCGCGCTGCCCGCCCCATTCCCTGAGCGTGACCTGGTGCTCTTCACTGCCTTCGGGGTCGTGCTCGGCACGCTGGTGATTCAGGGCCTGACCCTCCGCCCGTTGATGCGCTGGCTCGGTCTGGAGCACGACGACGCCGTTGAGCGCGAGGTGCGGCTCGCCCGGCAGGAAACCGCCCGTGCTGCCGCCGCCGCAATGGACGGCCAAGGCGACCAGGGCGAGCTCGCAAGGCTGGTGCGGCAGAGCTACGAGTCCCGTCTGGCCGGCAGACCAGGCGCGGAGAGCTCCGGCTCCGCGGGCGAAGCTCTGCGCCGCGCGGTGGAAGCCGAGCGCCGGCGCCTGGTTGAGCTGCGGGCCGACGGCAGCATCGGGGACGACGCCTTTCACCTCGTCGAGGAGGAGCTCGACTGGGCCGAGCTCAACGCCGAGGCCATGCGCCGGCGGGAGTAGCCTCACCCGCCGCCACTGGCGCGCGCTCCCACCAGGGATTTGACTGCTGGCGCAGCTTCGCGAGCGCCAGCAGGTGCAGCAGCACCGAAACCGGTACCGCGAAAGTGGGGACCAGAATCATTGGGAAGACTCCCATCGCCGCCGCTGGGGGGACGCTGGATCCCAGCTCTGGTGCCAGGAACGGGGCCAGAAGCCCGCTACCCATTCCGACCGCAACCACAAGATCTGCCAATCCGCCCACATTCCAGGTGATGGCTAGTGCGCGTCGGCCCTTCAGCCCCCGGGCGAGCGCCAGCGCCACCAGAGGTGCGGTGAGCCCCACCACAATGTCCCCCCACCCTGCCGGCAGGGCAAAGTGCGCCGGAAGCTGTCCTTGAGCGAGCAGAATCACGAACAGCACCCCGACAGTCCGGTAAAACTGAATTCCGATAATCGCGGGAAGTGACGCAGCCGCGAGGACCGCCCGGAGGTCCCGCGAGAGCCCTACTGCCAACAGACCGATGCCGATCGGTCCCAGGATGAACAGTGGGATCAATGGGGTGAGAAAGGACGGATTCCGGGTCAGGAGGGTTTCCGGCGCGGGGGCGAGAACCAGGGCTGCGCTCAGCCAGGCAGCAAGGAAGACGGCGGTACCGATGCGAACTTTTCGCTGTGCGGATGCGCCGAGCCTACTGCGACTCGCCCCCGCGGACACGATCATCCAGACGCCGGCGGCGATCACAAGGTTGGTGCCCAGGGCAGCCAGCTCGATGTACCGGGGGATGAGCGGGATCATAGATGAACTCCTTCCTTCTTGATGTTCCTGATATCCGCCTCAGCAACGAATTCCCTCACCCTCCGGACCACGTCGTCCGGAGCGTCCAGGGTCAGGAAATGTCCTGCATTGGGGATGACTCGAAGTTGCGCGCCAGGGATGTCGCGCCTATTGGCTTCGCGCTCCTCGGGCCGGGACCAGTCGTGCTCCCCGTAGAGCAGGAGCACCGGCTTTCCGATGGTGCTGTACTCCGACCGTGCCGCCTCCCAGAGTGGCCAGTGCCGCACTAGCGACCTAAAGGCGCGCGAGTGCCCCGGACGGCTGCCGACCAGATACACCTCCTGCGCCAGCGCCGGCGGAATCGCGCCCTCACGGTGCACGCCGCCGCGCAGGATTCGTCCTTCGACGAAGGGGTTCCGGAGCGCCATGACCACAGCTCCGACAATCGGAATGGGAGCCGCACCGAGGACCAGGTTTGCCACCGCCGAGCTACGGCGAATTCCGCGGCCGCGGTCGTAGTCGTACGGATTCATCGCGACCACTCGCCCAACCCGGCGGCTCTTACGAGCTGCCAGGAGGAGGGCCACGCTGCCCCCAATTGACTCTCCCACCAGCGTGGCGTCCGCAATGTCGAGCTGCTCCAGGAACTGGGCGACGGTGCGCACGAAGAGATCGGGGGTGTAAGCCGCCTGGGGAAT
>DASRIN010000067.1:0-2348 GCA_035649975.1 Gemmatimonadales bacterium | reverse complement strand
GCCGCACGCCGGTGGTGCTATACTCTCCGCACGGCAGAGACCAGCTCACCTTACTGGAGAAGGGCTTCGAGGCCGAGCGGCCCGACATCGACGTCCGCTGGCTCGACATGGGATCGCAGGAGATCCTCGACCGGGTGCGGTTCGAGCGGGTGAATCCCCAGGCCGACGTGTGGTTCGGCGGGCCCACAACCATCTTCGACCGCGGCATACATGACTCGCTCTTAACCCCCTATCGCCCCGCGTGGGCCGACAAGGTCGCGGCAGCCGGGAGCAGCGCGTTCTACTATCCCGTGTACCGCACTCCGGCGGTTATCGCCTTCAATAGTCGAGCAGTGCCCCTCGCGGAGGCACCCCAGGACTGGGATGAAGTGCTGGCGCCCCGGTGGAAGGACAAGGTCATCATCCGGGACCCTATGGCCAGCGGGACTATGCGTGCGATCTGGGGCTTGATTCTGGTGCGGAGCATCCGGGAGACCGGCGACACCGGGCGGGGAATGGCCTGGCTTCGGCGGCTCGATGGGCAGACCAAGACTTATACCATTAGTCCGGCGCTCCTGTATGAAAAGCTGGCCCGGCAGGAGGGGCTGGTCAGTTTGTGGGATCTGCAGGACATCCTGATCAGTCGAGCCAAGGGAATGCCGCTGGGCCATCGCTTCCCTCGGAGCGGTACCGTGGTCATCGACGACGCGATTGGCCTGGTCCGGGGAAGTCGTCATCCGGAAGCGGCTCGTGCGTTCATCGAGTATGTCGGCGGCCAGGAAGCCCAACTCCTGGCCGCTCGGGAAGTGTTTCGCCTGCCTGCCCGCACCGACCTGCCGAGCGACCAGGTGCCGGCCTGGGTGAGCGAGGTGCAGCGGGACATGGTTGTGGCCGAGATGGACTGGGCCCTGCTTTCCCGCCAGGGGCCGGCATGGATGAGCTACTGGGACCAGCACGTTCGCGGCACGGGCCCCAAGTGAACCCCTTTCTCCAACTGGAAAACCTCACCAAGCGGTTCGACGGCATGACCGCCGTGGATCAGGTCTCCCTATCACTCGAGCGAGGCGAGATGGTGGCCCTGCTGGGACCGAGTGGCAGCGGGAAAACCACGACGCTCCGGCTGCTGGCCGGCTTCGAGGTACCCGACGAGGGTCGGGTCCTGGTCGAGGGCGACGACGTCACCAAAGTGGAACCGGTTGCCCGACGGTTCGGCATGGTGTTCCAGCACTACGCCCTGTTTCCCCATCTGGACGTGGGAGAAAACGTGGCGTTCGGTCTCGAGTCCCTCGGAGTTCGGGGGGAGCAGCTCGCGAGCCGGGTGGCCGGTGCCCTGGCCTTGGTGGACCTGACCGGCTTCGAGCGGCGCCGGATCGGGCAACTCTCCGGCGGCCAGCAGCAACGGGTTGCCCTGGCGCGGGCGCTGGCTCCTGAGCCGCTGGTCCTGCTGCTGGACGAACCGCTCTCCAATCTCGACCCGGCGCTTCGGGAGCGAACCCGGCGCGAGATCCGGCAGCTGATCCGGCGAGTCGGCATCACCACCATCTTCGTCACCCACGAGCAGGAGGAGGCCTTCGATCTGGGAGACCGGGTGGCAGTCCTGCGGGCTGGACGACTGGAGCAGGTGGGCCCACCCGAGGACCTGTACGCCATGCCGGCCAACGAGTTTGTCGCCGAATTTGTGGGCCGCTCGAGCCGCATCCCGGTAACCGTTCTCGGACCGGGAGAGCGGGGTCTCCGCATTTCTGTCGAAGGCGTCGAGTGGGATCTCACCGATGGCAACGCACCGGCGGTTTCCCCGGGCCCCGCGCTCATGGTGGTGCGGCCCGAGGCGCTCCGCCTGCTGCCTCCGGGTCCCGGCGCCCTTCACGGATTGGTCACCGATCGCCGATTTGCCGGATCGAGCAGTCTGTTCACCATTCAGACTGATGGCGGCGCCACTCTGGAGGTGAGCGGCCCACCCCGTTCAGTGGCCTCAGGCGATCGAGTGGGGATCATGCCCAGCCGTCGAAGCGGCGGTGGCATTCACCTCTTCACCCGGCCATCTCAGTGAGCTCCAGGAGCCGAACCGCCATCCTGGGAGCGATCGTCCTGCTCTTTCTGCTCTGGCTCATCGTTTACCCGCTGATTCTGGTACTGATCGAGGGGTTCCAAGGCCCGGGTGGGTGGACCCTGGACTACCTGCGCCAGTTCTTTGGCCGCCGCAACGAGGCGCAGGCGCTCTGGGGCAGCCTGTGGATCTCACTGGCCACGGTAGCGCTCGCCGGAGCCATCGGAATCCCCCTGGCCTATCTATTCTGGCGCTACGACTTCCCCGGTCGGAGCGTGCTGGGTGCCCTGGTGGCATTGCCCGCGGTCTTGCCGCCGCTGGT
>DASRIN010000066.1:0-5170 GCA_035649975.1 Gemmatimonadales bacterium | reverse complement strand
GGCGACTCGTCGTTGCGCGAGTGCAACTGCTCTACATGAATGCGTAATCGGTAAGGGGTAAGCGGTGAGCGGGAGTCGCCGAAGGCAGCCCGCTTACCGCTCACCACTCACGTTCCTCAATACCAGCCGATCGGCTTCTCGTCGAGATTGATGAAGACCTGCTTGGTCTCGAGATACTCCTCCGCCGCCCAGTGTCCCAGCTCGCGTCCGAATCCAGAGGCCTTGTAGCCGCCCCAAGGCGCCTCGACGAAGGTGGGCTGCATGTGGTTGACCCAGACGATACCGGCCTCGAGCGCCTTCACCACCCGGAAGGCCTTGAAAATGTCCCGGGTCCAGACCGCGGCGGCCAGACCGTACGGCGTTGCATTGGCGATCCGGATGGCCTCGGCTTCATCGGAGAAGGGAATCACCGTCATGACCGGACCGAAGATCTCCTCCTGCGCAATCTTGGCCGAATTGTCGACGTCGTAGAAGATGGTCGGCTCTACGTACCAACCCTTGTCGAACTCCTTGGGCCGGCCGCCGCCCACCGCAACCTTGCCCTCGCCCCGGCCGACCTCCAGGTACCGCGCTACCCGGTCGCGCTGCTCGGCGCTGACCAGCGGACCCATCTTGGTCTCCCGGTCGAGTCCGTTGCCGAGCTTGATGGTCTTGGCCTTGGCAGCGGTAGCATCGATGAACTTCTTATAGATGTCCCGCTGCACCAGGACCCGGCTTCCGGCAGAGCAAACCTCTCCCTGATTGATGAAGGTGCCAAACAGGGCCCCATCGACCGCGTTCTCGAAATCGGCATCGCTGAAAAAAATGTTGGGTGACTTGCCGCCCAGTTCCAGAGAAACCCGTTTGAGCTGGTCGGCCGCGTTGCGCATGATGAGCTTGCCGACCTCGGCGCTGCCGGTGAAAGCGATCTTCCTGACGCCGGGATGCCTGACCAGGGGAGCCCCCGCGGAAGGCCCATCGCCGGTGACGATATTCACCACGCCCGGCGGTATGCCGACTGACTCGAAGTCCCGGGCCAGGGCCAGGATCGAGAGCGGGGTCTGCTCTGCCGGCTTGAGAACAACCGTGCATCCAGCCGCGAGCGCCGGGGCGATTTTCCAGGCCGCCATCATGAGGGGGTAGTTCCAGGGGATGATCTGTCCCGCCACCCCGACCGGCTCTCGCATGGCAAACGCCACCGCCTCCGCGGGCACCGGCAGCACCTCGCCATTGATCTTGGTGGCGAGACCACCGTAATACTCGAAGCAGGTTGCCGTATCGTCCATGTCGTACTCGGACTCTACGATCGGCTTGCCCGAGTTCCGGGTCTCCAACTCGGCCAGTTCCGCGCGGCGGGCCCTAATCCGCTCCGCCAAACGCAGGAGGACCCGCCCCCGCTCCTGGGCGGTAACATTCTTCCACCCTTCGTAGAACGCCCTGGTCGCCGCCCGAACCGCGCGGTCGACATCCTTGGCATCACCGGCCGGACAGGTGGCCATCACCTGCTCCGTGGCCGGATCGAATACCTCGAAGGTCTTGCCGCTGGCGGCGTCTACGAACTTCCCGTCGATATACATCTGATAAGGGGTTACCTGCGATTTCCGGCTCTTTCCCGGTGCGCTTGCCGTGCTGGTCATCGGCTCCTCCATACGCCATTTGTTCGGTCGATAGCTGAGAAGATACCACAAATGCACAGAGGGCACCGTACCGGCAGTGCCCTCGTGCTGTCATCCCAAAACTGAACGCCCTGTGGTTTACGCCGCCGCCACAGTCTCTCGCGAGGGACGGGTAGGGACCCGGGGCGCACCCAGCCTGAGGGTATCGTCCCGAACGCGCCAGGGTAGTCCTTCCTGCGCCAGACAGCGCAGGAACGGGTCGGGGTCGAACTGCTCAGGCGACATCACCCCGGCTCCGCGCCACGTGCCATTGCTGATCAGGCGGGCTGCAATGACCGGTGGGATGCCGGTCTGGTACGCTGTAGCCTGAACGCCGAGCTCGCGGAAGGCGGCCTCGTGATCGCTCACATTATAGATGTAGTACGCCCGGGACTCTCCGTTCCTATATCCCCGGGCCAGGGTGCCCACACAGGTCTTTCCTCGCATGCGTCCAGCCAGATCCTTGGGCTGTGGCAGGAGTGAAACCACCAGATCGCGTGGGGCAATGGAATGATTGCCGACCAGCACCCGTTTCTTGCTCGACAGGCCGAGCCGTTTGATTACCCGCAACGTTTCCACGGTACTGTCCGCCATGCACAGCTTGAAGTCGATGGTCCGCGCAGTGGGGAAGAATCGCGGAAGTGTCTTGCTCTCCTCGTGGTCGACATAGTAGCAGTTGAGCACACCCAGCTCCGGGAAATCGAACTGCTCGAGACCGGTGAGGGGCTCCTCCAGCTGGTACCGCCCGTCCCGGTAGGAGACGGCCTTGCAGAGACACTCGTCGATCATGACCCACGGGCTGAACGGCGCGATGAACCCGTCGTGCCCATGGCACACGGAATTGTCGCCGTCGCGAACTCGCAGCTCGGTCACGACGTCGAGCAGGTGTTTCGCCGCATAGGCGGCATAGACGTTGGTAGTGCCGGGGTCGGCTCCCATTCCCAGCAGGGCAAGCCGGCCGGCCGCCTTGAACTCGGCGTCCAGCGCGAACTGGTCATCCATCTTGGGGATGCCATCCGCGTCAGTCCCCCCGCTGGCCAGGTCGATGTAATCCGCGCCGGCATCGAGGCTGGCACGCATGACATCCAGATTGGTGGCGGGAAGCGCCGCGTTCAGGATCACGGTACTGCCGGTCTGACGAAGTGCGTGGGTAACTGCGGCCCGGTCACCGGCATCCAGCCCGATTGCCGAGACCCGTGGATCGTTGAGCCGGTCCGCTAGGAGGAAGGCGCGGGCGGACACCGCGTCGGCGATGACGAGTTTCTCGAGCACCGCTTCCTTGACGAATTTTAGGGCGGACACGGTCCCCACCGCGCCGGCACCCAGCACCAGGACTTTCACAAACTCCTCTTTTCATTGTTGGCGCGGCACTCGGTCTGGTCCCGTCGGCGAACCCTGTCGCCTGCGAAACCTCGCCCCCGCCGCTGATGGGGGCTCACAGCTCAAGGAGATGGTCAGCTGTGAGAGTGGACCCTCCGCTTGGTCGGAGGATGCAAACGTACCCGCCTCCGGGGAAGCCGGTACTCAGCCATAGTAGCTCCGCCCCCCCACCCCTTGTCCAGCCCCCTTGTCACCTGTCAGTGGCCCACGAACTTGCTCCCATCTGTATGTAAGAGACCAACTTAGTGAGATACAAGATGTTATCGCGCTGCAATCTTCGGTCCTGCTGCATGTTTATGCACTCCGCGGGACATGCCGAAAGTGCTCGGCAGCTCTTCACGGGAGCTGGGGTGGCGGAAGCAGGCCCGCGCTCGTACATCTTCAGTCTTTCTACCTCGTGGGGTTCCCCATGTCAGGCGTCATCCAGCTCGTGACCGAGATCCCCGGCCCCAAGAGCCGTGCTCTCCAGGCTCGTCGGGTCCAGGCAGTGCCGCGCGGAGTCCCCTCGGTCACGCCGATTGCCGTGGTGCACGCCGAGGGCGCTGTGGTTACCGATGCCGACGGCAACCGCCTGATCGATTTCGCCGGCGGAATCGGCGTGGTCAACACCGGTCACCGCCATCCCGAGGTAGTGGAGGCGGTGCGCCGACAGCTGGACCGGTACGCTCACGTCTGCTTCCCGGTAGCGAGCTATGAGCCGTACGTCGAGCTTGCCGAGCGGCTCAACCAGATCACGCCAGGAGAGCATCCCAAGCGCACCTTTCTGGTAAACAGCGGCGCCGAGGCGGTGGAGAATGCGGTCAAGGTGGCGCGCTATTACACCGGCCGGCAAGCCATCGTGTGTTTCGAGCACGGTTTCCACGGCCGCACCAACCTGGCCCTGGCACTCACCTCCAAAGCTATGCCCTACAAGAAGGGATTCGGCCCCTTTGCACCCGAGGTGTACCGGATCCCCTATCCGTATTGCTATAGATGCGGCGAAGCGGCGACCCAGGGAGGCGGGGATGCGGGGAATTGTTGCCTGGCCAGCCGGGCGCGCCTGGAACAGATGTTCGCATCGGTGGTGGACCCCGATTCCGTGGCCGCCATCATCATGGAGCTCCAGCTGGGAGAGGGCGGCTTCGTACCGGCACCCCGGGAGTACGTCAGTGCGCTGGCCGGATTTGCCCGGGATCACGGGATCCTGTTCATCGCCGACGAAATCCAAACCGGCTTCGGCCGGACGGGCAAGCTCTTCGCCAGCGAACACTACGAGCTGGTGCCGGACATCATAGTCACCGCCAAGTCGCTGGCCGGCGGCCTCCCCCTGGCGGCCATCACTGGTCGGGCCGAGGTGCTTGACGCACCCCATGTCGGCGGGCTGGGCGGCACCTACGGCGGCAACCCTCTGGCGTGCGCCGCCGCCCTGGCAGTCCTCGACGCGATGGAATCCGAAGGTCTGCCGGTTCGGGGTGCTCTCATGGGAGAGCACATTCGCTCTCGCTTCTGCCAGTGGGCCACCCGGTATCCCGCCATCGGTGATGTCCGGGGTCTCGGGGCCATGGTTGCCATGGAGCTGGTCCTCGACCGTCAGTCCAAGGGCCCCGACAAGTCCTCGGTCACCCGGATTTTGGCTGCGTCGCTGGAACGGGGTCTGATCCTGCTCTCCTCCGGCACTTACGGCAACACCATCAGAGTGCTGGCGCCGCTCACCACCCCCGACGAGGTCATCGACGAAGGACTCTCGGTGCTCGAAAGCGCTCTCGAATCGGTGTTTCCGTGACCGGTCGACCGAAGGGAGACCCCGTGGTGCAGCTCTCAAAGGTCTCCAAGAGCTTCGGGGAGCTCAAAGCGGTCGACCAGGTCTCCTTCGACATCGTCCGGGGCGAATTTTTTTCCATCCTGGGTCCGTCCGGCTGCGGCAAGACGACAACCCTCCGCCTGCTGGCCGGCTTTGAGCAGCCGGATGAGGACGGCGGAGAGGTGCGGCTTCTGGGGCAAACGGTGAACAAGAAGCGACCTTACGAGCGTCAGGTCGCTATGGTGTTTCAGAACTACGCTCTGTTCCCCCACTTGACGGTGGCGCGCAACGTTTCCTTTGGCCTGGAGCAGCGCAAGACTCCGAAACAGGAGATCGGTGATCGGGTGCGGCGCGCACTCGAAATGGTTCGGCTCAA
>DASRIN010000065.1:0-3878 GCA_035649975.1 Gemmatimonadales bacterium | reverse complement strand
GGGAGGACTGACGGACTGGGCGGCTGCTGAGGCCGTCCACAGTAACGAGAGAAGGATCGTCCCTCGGACCCGCCTCACTGGGTCACAGCCCTCAGATTGAGCACCCCGGCGTACGCGCCCGCGGGCAGCGCCGGGAAACCGACGAGGTTGAGTCGCAAGTCCAGATTGTCGGTACGGTTCGCATTCTTATTGGCGCCGCCGATGTTCACCGAGAAGAGGCGAAGACTGCCACCGGCCGAGCCTACTCCGCCGAGGGCGTTCTGCGTGATGGCCGTATAGGCGACCGGCAGCCCCGTGGTCATTCGACCGAGGATTCGGCTGGACGGTATCTGGGTGGTCCCGCCCACCATGGCTTGGGCCGGAAGGGTGAAATAAGCGATCAGATTTACAGTATTGGTCTGGCCAGGGTGGACGCTCCAGGAGGTCTGAATCACGACCGGGGTCGGAAAGTCGTTGAGGGCATTATCGACCACGGCGGGGATGGTCTGAACCGCCCCGGAGGTCACGGTAACACTGAGAGCGCCCGGCGCAGTTGCCGCCAGTGAAATGATCTGAGCCTGGCCCGAAAGCTCCCGCGCCCCGAGCGTGAGGAGCACGCCCAGGGCGAGGAGAATGTTTCCGAAGTTGCAATACTGCATGGTCAACCCTTGGCTTCGAAGCCCGAGCCTACTGGACCACGGCCTGGAGGTTGAGAGTACCGGTGTAGTCACCGGCGACGGTGGTCGTGCCGGTCAGGTTCAGCCGCAGGTCCAGCTGATCGGTCCGAGAACCCAGGTAGCTGCCCGCAGCCACTGCCTGACTGAAGAGCTGGAGGCTACCGCTTGCTACGCCGACCCCGCCTACCGCCGCAGAGCTGAAGGGCGCATACGCCGCCGCGCCGACCCGTCCTTCCACCTTGGACGACGGTATGAGGTCGGCACCATTGGCCAGGGCCTGAGCCGGGGTGGCGAACCAGCCGATCAGCCGGACCGAGGATCCGGCCGTGAGATTCCAGGCCGTGGTTATGCTCACCGGGGTGAAGTTGTTGGCGGTGGAGTTGTCGGTGATGCTCCCCAGCGTGGCCGTGGCGACGTTGGGAGTTACGGTGAGGGTAGCGTTCTTGGTGGCCGTGAGGGCCACAGTTGGCGCATTTGACAGCAGGCCGACTTGGCCTGACGCCGTGCTGGTGCCGGCGAGGACCAGCGCGATGCTGCCAGCCAAGATCTTCCTGAACAGCGGGTGCATTGCTCGACTCCGGGCTGAGGTTCGGATCGGTGACCGTCAAGCCGCGGTGAATACAAGACGCATGCCTAAAGGACTTAGGTGCTGAGCAGTCCAGATTGTTGACAGTTGGGTGGCACCTCAGCCCCTAAGTGGACCGAAGTTGCAGTCGACCCCTGTCAAGGCCGACTTAACTCAGCTCCGGCAGCTTTGGCTATGCTCACCACAGCGTCGGCAAAAGTGTTGGTTCCAACCACTTATGCGACAGGGGGGAAAGGCGGAGGCGTGCCGCCGAAGCGAACGAGCTCCTCCAGCTAAGTGGGCCTGAGGGAGAGGTTTGTATCGCCCGCGTTACAATTGTGCCGGGTTTCCGTACGAAACTGCTGCGGCTGGCAGGCTAGGAACCAAAGCCGTCAAAATGCGACGGTGCCTCGCAGAGCAGGCCTAGTCGTCGTCATCGTCATCATGCCGGTCCCGTCGGGCCGGATCATTCTCGCTGCCGGGCCGCACCAGCTCGATGGTGCCCTGGAACGACTCCAGCGTCACCTGGGCGCTCCCGGATCCCAGCGTAAAATTGAAGCCCTTTCCTTTCCGAGTGCCCTGAATCGGAACCGGAAATTCGGACTCGAACTCACCGCTGAAAGTTGAGACCGCGACACTGGCGCTGGTCCCTTCCGCCACCGTCAGGCTGATGTCCCCGTTGTGGGTGGAGAACGCGTAACGGCCCCCACTCCGGATCGGTCCGGAGTAGGAGATGTCACCGTTCACGGTATTGGCGTCCACGCTGGGCGCATCCACCACCTTGAGGGCAATGTTGCCGTTCACCGTCTGAGCAATCACGTCCCCGGCGCTGTTGGCCACCTCCACATCCTCGTTGACCGAGTTCACCGTGATGCGGCCCTTGGCGCCCCGCAGCTTGACGGAGCCCTGTACCGACCGGAGCGAGACGAGCCCTTGACCTCCAGTCACATCAACTTCTCCTTCGACGGTTTCCACCGTAATGGGAGCCCTGACGCGGTCCACCCTGATACTGGCGTTCACCCCGTCCAGGCTCAATGCCATCCACGCGGGGACACTGATCCGGAGCTCGATTTCAGAAGGAGGGCCGTGCCGCCCCTGAGTTCGCACGCTCACCGCCGCACCGGTGCTGGTTACCTCGACCCGCTCCCGGCCTGAGGTGCTCGCCTCGACCCGCACGGAGTTTTGATCCCAGGCCCGTACCGTGACCTCGCCGCCGTACGCGTTGACATCGAGCCGCTGACCGCGGCCCACCGCCAGGGTCGTGTCAAACTGTTGGATGTCGCCGAGCGACAGGGCACCAAGAATCAGAACGAACAGCACGAGAGAGTTCCTTTCAGCTCACAGGAACGAGCGCGGCGGCCTGGCGCAGGAGATCGAGCTTCCTTCGCATGGTTTCGGCCAGGTGGCTGTTGAGGTAGAGATTGGCGGAGTCGGCCTCGAGCGCGCGCTGGGCGTCGGCGATGGCCCGGTCGATGGCCGCCAGGTTTTGTTCGATCACTCGGACGGTGGTCGGGTCGAGCTGCCCCCGTCCCTGGGCCAGAACCCGCTCGAGATCCGCTACGGCCGCGGCATAACTTTGCGAAGCGCTTGGCCTCACCGTGGCAGGAATGACGGCAGGGGTGGCATTGGGTGGATTATTGATGGACACGACGACGGGATCGGCAGCCCGAACGCCGGCCAGCCACACGGCTCCTCCGGACACCATCATGAGCGCGATACCTGCAGCGGCGAGCTGCGGAAGGGAGAACGACCAGCGGCGGATCCGGCGCCGGGCGGCCAGATCCACCGTCTTGGCAGTCGGCGCCGGAGTGGCCCCAATGCGGCGAGCGATACCAGGCCACAGATCGTGAGCCGGAGCCTGCTCCCTCAGCATCCGGGCTCGGCGGATGACCCGGCGGAGATCACCCACGATGGTAGTGCAGTGGGCACAGGTTTGCAGGTGCGCCTCGAGCGCGATTCGCTCGCTGTCGGTCAGCTCGTCGTCAACGTACTCCGAGAGCCGTTCGGTCCATTGATCGTTCATGGTTGCATCCTCTCAGCGCTCGAGGTGCTGGCGCAGCGCCATGCGCGCCCGATGCAGCTGGGACTTGGAAGTTCCGGTGGCCAGCCCCAGCATTTTGGCGATTTCCTCGTGGCGATATCCCTGGACGTCATGTAGCACGAACACCTCCCGGGCTCCATCAGGTAACCGCTGCATTGCCGCCTCAAAGTCCATGGCCATTTCCGGGCCCGGCCGGCGAGCGGGAAGCGTCTCCAGTACGGCGTCCCCTTCGATATACCGCTTGCGACGGGTCCCCAGGCTCTCCCGGCGGGCCAGGATTACGTTGATCGCCAGCCGGTGCAGCCAGGTGCCGAAGGCTGCTTCGCCCCGGAAAGTGCCGAGTTTTTGCCAGGCTCGCACGAAGATATCCTGGGCCACTTCATCGGCGTCGTCGTCGTTGAGCATACGGCGGACCAGTCCATAAACTCGAGGCACGTGATTCCGGTAGAGCCGCTCGAACGCACTGGCGTCGCCACTGGCGGCGAGCGTGGCGTCCACTGCATCCGGATCGGTCCTGCCGGTCGGTTCGTGCTCCAGGATCGCCACTCCGAGGCCGAGTTCGTTCATCGCGGTGGAATTGGATCAATCGATGGCCCAAAAGGTTGCAGCGCATTAT
>DASRIN010000064.1:0-4002 GCA_035649975.1 Gemmatimonadales bacterium | reverse complement strand
GTTGGTGGCGTGATAGGCCGACGCATAGAAGTCGCTGTAATCCCCGATCTGGGCCGGAACGAACAGCTCGGCTTCGGCCATGGGGACCAGGACCTGGTCGGCGATCCCCGGGTCGCGCCGAAAGGCAGCGGAGCCAAGCTCGAGGAAGTCACTGATCTCTGATCGCAGCGCCGACCAGTGGGTTCGGCCGAGTCCCATCAACCGGTTGAGGGATGGTTCCCTACAGGCGCTCGCAGCCGGCTCCGAGGGCACTCCCACCGCAGCGGCCGACGCTGTGAGATCCAGAATCTGGTCCCCAATGGCGAGCCCCAGGGTGGGCGCCCGGTTACTCCCTGGGCGGCGAAACACCCCAAGCGGCAGGTTCTGAATGGGAAACTCAGGATGGCCCTGGGCCGACTCGACCCAGGAAGCCAGCTGGGCATCATGAGTGCGGTTCACCCCCGGTGCACTCCGGGCTCGAGCAGATAGAGGGCCTGGAGCTCGGTTAGAGGCTCGGTGAAAGAGCACGACCCAAAGGAGATGATCACCTCCTGTCGCACCCGTTGGAGGTCGTCCAGGCTCAGGCTTCGGCCATCCCAGCGGATGCCACTCTCTCCTACCTCGAAGGCGGTGGCCGAGGCTTCTTCGAGCACCTGGACTGCCCTCCGCTCCTCCATCCCGGCCCACACGAACGCTGTTGCCAGGAAGAGATTCAGGAACCCGAACATCAAGCCCCGCTCGCTATCAGCAGTATACGTGAGCCGGTACTCTGCCCGGACCGGGTGATGGAGGCCTGCCGTGGCCTTAAAGGGCACCCCTGCGGCGACGCAGCTGGAAATGAATTGGATCAGTTCACCCGGACTGGGGAAGGCGTCACGAGTGACTCCGCCTGTGCGCACCTTGGCCCTGCCTCCTGCTTGTTTCAGAGCGGGGAGGAGCCCAGCCGGATCCCGGCTCACCGGAATTTCGACGTACGCTTGCAGATGGTGCGGCATCCAGTGCATCCTGTCATGGATGGCCTCGGCGCTATCGGACCTGAACTCGACCGTGTCGATCCGGGCCGGCAGGTGCTGATCGTTGAACCGGCGGATCAGATCCAGATCGGATCCAAGGTCGGTCCCTGCTAAAGCGGCGAGGGGCCACGGCTCAGTCGGAGAGCTGGAGCCAAGCATCGGACGTAACGCTTCCGTGAACTCAGGAAGCCGGCTCGCCGGCAGCACGAAGCGGCCGAGCGCCCAGGCATCAGGCCCTGCTCGGTAGGCGGCGTAGTTGGCCACCGAGTTCTGCATGTCGAGTCCGGCCGGAGGGAAGAGCCCAGCGTAGTCGATGCTGTTCCGGAGGAGGATACGCAGTGGGTTCATGGGAGCATAATAGCAGACGAAAGGCGGCAGGGCATGACTATCGCTAGCGTCAATCCGGCAACCGGCCAGACGCTTCGCACCTTCACACCGCTTTCCGAGCCCGAGCTCGATGCTCGGCTCCAGTGCGCAGCGGATGCATTCGGCCGCTACCGGCGCACGCCGGTGGTAGAGCGGACCCGAATGCTACTGCGGGCCGCGGACATTCTCGAGGCGGAAAAGGAAAAGTTTGGACGGCTGATGGTGCAGGAGATGGGAAAGACCTTTCGCGCAGCGGTGGAAGAGGCCGCCAAGTGTGCCTGGGGTTGCCGGTACTATGCCGAACAGGCTGAGCGCTTCCTGGCCGATGAGGTGGTGGAGACCAGCGCGTCCCGGAGCTACGTGACGTTCCAGCCTCTCGGACCAATCCTGGCGATCATGCCCTGGAACTTTCCGTTTTGGCAGGTCTTCCGTTTTGCGGCCCCGGCGCTTGCCGCGGGAAATGTCGCCCTGCTCAAGCACGCCTCGAATGTGCCCCAGTGCGCTCTGGCCATCCAGGACATCTTCCGCCGGGCCGGGCTGGCGGAGGGTTGCTTTCAGACGCTGCTGATCGAGACCGACCGGGTCCGCCGGGTCATCGAGGATGCCCGAATTGTCGCCGCAACCCTGACCGGAAGTACCGGCGCCGGCAGTCATGTGGCGAGCGCCGCGGGCAAGCAGATCAAGAAGGCCGTTCTCGAGCTGGGAGGCAGCGATCCATTCATTGTGATGCCGTCCGCGGACCTGGAGCTGGCCGCCCGCACTGCAGTGAAAGCCAGAACAATCAATAACGGGCAATCGTGCATCGCCGCCAAGCGCTTCATCGTGTCGGAATCGATCGCCGACGAATTTGAGCGCAGACTCGTCTCGGGGATGGAAGCCCTGGTGGTGGGAGATCCGATGGACGAGAGGACCGACGTCGGGCCGCTCGCCAACGAAGCACAAGTCAAAACCTTGACCGATCAGATCGCCCGCTCGGTCAGTGCGGGCGCCCGGCTGGTGACTGGAGGACACCGGCTGGACCGTCCCGGCTATTACTTCGCTCCCGGCGTGCTCACCGACATCACTGAGGACTCGCCGGCGTACCATGAGGAGATCTTCGGGCCCATCGCGTTGTTGTTCCGGGTCCGGGACATCGACGAGGCCATCCGGATAGCCAATGATTCCGATTTCGGCCTGGGGGCCAGTGCCTGGACCCAGAATGATCGAGAGCAGCAACGGTTCGTGGCCGAGCTGGAAGCGGGGATGGTTTTCCTCAACGCCATGGTGGCTTCCGACCCCCGAGTACCATTCGGTGGGGTCAAGCGATCCGGCTATGGCCGGGAGCTCAGCCACTACGGGCTGCGCGAGTTCGTGAACATCAAGACGGTCTGGATCCAGGGGGAAACAGCGGCCGGGACGCGGCTGTCCAACTCGGAATAGGTGTGGGCTGCCTCACTGACGCAGCGTAAACATTTTAGTTACAATACCGTTACTCCCGGATCCAGCAGTCAGCTCACCACCTGCAGCCCTGGAACCACATCGATGTACATTGATCCCACAACTGGCAGCCTGGTGCTCCAGTTCATTGCAGCAGGCGTTCTCTCGATGGTTGCTATGGTCTCGCGGGTCCGTGAGGCCTTTAAGTCCTTCTTCAGACAGCTGGTTCCCCGCCGCCGGCGATGAGTTGGCAGGCCGTAGAGGGGTCGTTCCGGGACCCCAGCGGCTTCGTCTACACTCGGGACGGCATCCTCTACCGCCAGGTCAACGCCGGCTTCCGGCCGCAGTTCGACGCGTTCACAGCTTCCGGGCTCTACCAGGAGCTGGTCGATGATGGCCTGCTCGTGCCCCACGAGCAGGTGAACCTGGAACAGGCCGCCACGGCAGAGGCTTACGCCGTGCTCCGTCCCGAGCGCATCGCCTTCATTTCATATCCCTACGAGTGGTCATTCGGGCAGCTGCAAGATGCTGCACTCCTGACCCTGGACATCCAGGAGCGGGCGCTCCGGAAGGGCTTTACCCTGCGGGATAGCAGCGCGTATAACGTCCAGTTCCACAACGGGCGACCGGTGTTCATTGACTCCCTCTCCTTCGAGCCGGTCGAGGAAGGAAAGCCCTGGGGACCTTACCGCCAGTTTTGCGAACACTTTCTGGTGCCACTGTTGCTGATGAGCCGGGTCGACGTGCGCTGCGGATCGTTGCTCCGATCGTATTTGGATGGTATTCCCCTCGATCTCGGCAGCCGGCTGTTGCCCCGGCGCAGTTGGGCCATGCCCAGTACCCTGCTGCATGTGCACCTGCACGCCCTGGCTCAGCGCCGCTATGCCGGCTCGGCCGTGAGCCCCGCTTTAAGCAGGAGAACGATGAGTCGGGGCAGCGTGCAGAGGTTGATCCAGAACCTGGCCAATTCGGTTCGGAGACTTTCCTGGCAGCCCACCGGGACCGAGTGGGCGGACTATACCACAGACACCAACTACAGCGACGCTGGAGCCCAGTCCAAGCGGGAGATGGTTGTGACCCACCTGAATGGATCGGGTGCCCGCACGGTATGGGACATGGGAGCCAACACCGGAGAGTACAGCCGGGCTGCCCGAGGGGTCACCTCCCAGGTCGTGTCCTTCGACCTGGATCCTGCCGCGGTCGAGCGGAACTACCGCCGGGTCCGGTC
>DASRIN010000063.1:0-3080 GCA_035649975.1 Gemmatimonadales bacterium | reverse complement strand
ACAACCTCATGCAGCCGGTCATGGAGCCGGTGTTCAACACCCTTCCGGCGGGTGAGGTGCTGCTGCGGACCGCGCGCAAGGTCGGCGGCGCACTCGGGCGGTTCAACGCCGCGACCTACCAGGCGCATCTCCAGGCTCGCTGGCAGGCGTTGGCCACCCAGCGTCGGGAGGGCGACTTCAACGGCTTCTGGCACGCGGCGCTGCAGCGTGGTGGTCTGTTCGGCGACTCGCCTTCGGTTGCGGCACGGCCGGCCGAGGGTGCCGCCCGGGTCAAGTACACCCGCCCCACTTTCGAGGGCAATGGGGAATTCGTGTTCCTGCCCTATCCCCATGGAATGCTGCACGACGGACGCGGAGCCAACAAACCCTGGCTGCTCGAGAGCGCCGATCCGGTCACCAAGATTTCCTGGCACTCCTGGGTAGAAATCCATCCCGACGTCGCCCGCAAGCTGGATGTGCGCAACGGGGAAGTACTGCGGATCACCTCACCCCATGGCGCGGTGGAGGCACCGGTGTACGTCTATCCCGGGATTCACCCCGAGGTGGTGGCCATGCCTCTCGGATTGGGTCACACAGAATACGGACAGTTTGCCCGCGGTAGGGGAGTGAATGCGCTCGACCTGGTGGGCGCGCCACGCGGGCCGTTCCTGCCCTACGTCTCGACCCGGGTATCGCTGGAGAAGACCGGCCGGTTCCACGATTTGGCGACGCAGGAAGGGACCCCGAGGCAGCTGGGGCGGGGAATTGCCGAAGCCATCCCGCTCGAGGCTGCTCGCCAGGGCCTGACCGTCGAGCAGGCCTACCTCGCTGAGGGCCACGGCAAACACGAGGTGAACACCGAGCGGGAGCTGGAGGCGCTCCAGGGCTGGAGTAAGGAGCAGATCGAGGCGACCCAGCACGGCGACTACGCCGCCGCCAATCCGCGCTGGGGGATGGCCATCGACCTGGCGAAGTGCACCGGGTGTCAGGCCTGCGTCACCGCCTGCTACGCGGAGAACAACATACCGACCGTGGGCGAGGGGGAGATCCGCAAAGGCCGGGAAATGACCTGGATCCGGATCGAGCGCTACTGGGACGACGGCGACGATGGCCAGCCAGCGGCGAGTGCCCGCTTCATTCCCATGCTCTGTCAGCACTGCACCAACGCGCCCTGTGAACCGGTCTGCCCGGTCTACGCCGCCTACCACACGCCCGACGGCCTCAACGGCCAGGTCTACAACCGCTGCGTGGGAACCCGGTACTGCGCCAACAACTGCCCCTACAAGGTGCGGTACTTCAACTGGTACAAGTACAACGAGCTGTCCTGGCCGGATCCGCTCCACCTGCAGCTCAACCCGGATGTGACGGTGCGGGCCCGCGGCGTGATGGAGAAGTGCACCTTCTGCATTCAGCGCATTCGGGGGGCCCAGAACAAAGCCCGGCTGGAGGATCGACCGCTGCGGGACGGGGAGTTCACCACCGCCTGTGCCCAGGCCTGTCCCTCCGACGCGATCGTCTTCGGGAACCTGGTCGATTCGACCAGCAGGGTAGCTCAGCTGCATCGCGACGCCCGCGGGTACCGGGTGCTCGAGGACCTCAACACCCGGTCGGCCATTACCTATCTGGCCAAAGTCGTGCACCCCGAGGAGGCCTGAGCGATGGCCGTGGTCACCCCACCGGCAACCGTGTCTCACGAGGGGCACGCTCCCCCCCTGACCCACTCCGACATTACTCGCGATGTCGTAGCGACCCTGGGTCCGGCCAGCCGGGGCTATGTCCTGCTCCTGCTCCTTGCCGTCGGGGTCTTCCTGATCGGCATCACCACATTCCTGGTGCTCATCAAGGATGGCTTGGGACACGCGGGCTACAATCCGCCCGTCTTCTGGAGCGTGTACATCACCACCTTCGTGTTCTGGGTGGGTATCGGCCACGCCGGCACGCTCATCTCGGCGATTCTGTTTCTGTTCCGATCGCCCTGGCGCACGGCGGTGTACCGCTCTACCGAGGCCATGACCGTCTTCGCGGTCATGACCGCCGGTCTCTTTCCCATCATCCATATCGGGCGTCAGTGGATCTTCTACTGGCTGCTGCCCTATCCCAACCAGCGGTTTCTCTGGCCCAACTTCAAGTCACCGCTGATCTGGGACGTGTTTGCCATCTCCACCTACCTGACCGTGTCGACCACGTTCCTGGTGTTCGGGCTGGTCCCCGATGTCGCCGCGGTTCGGGACAAGGTGTCGGGCTGGCGCAAGACGATCTACACCTGGGCCTCGGTAGGTTGGCGCGGCACCGACAACGAGTGGCGGCACTACTCGCGGGCATACCTTTATCTCGCTGCGCTGGCCACACCGCTGGTGCTCTCGGTGCACTCGGTCGTGTCATGGGATTTCGCGTCCGGCATCGTTCCGGGGTGGCACGGGACCATCTTCGCGCCCTATTTCGTGGCCGGCGCCATCTACTCCGGCATCGGGATGGTGCTCACCCTCATAATCCCGCTCCGGCGGGCGCTGCGGATCGAGCACCTGATCACTGAGTATCACTTCGACAACCTGGCCAAGCTGACGCTGCTCACCGGGTCGATTCTGCTCTACGCCTACGCGATGGAGTACTTCATCGCCTGGTACAGCGGCAACACCTTCGAGCAGACGACCTTCTACCGCCGGGCCTTTGGGCCGATGTGGTGGGCCGGGTGGGCCATGATCATCTGCAACGCCCTGGTCTCGCAGCTGTTCTGGTTCCGGAAGATCCGCACCAACATTACCTCGCTCTTCATCCTCTCGATCTTCATCAACATCGGGATGTGGTTCGAGCGCTACGTGATCATCGTGTCGTCGTTGAGCAACGACTATCTGCCCTGGGCCTGGGATCAGATGAATCCGACCTGGGCCGACTGGGGTATTCTGGCGGGATCGTTCGGCTGGTTCGGGATGTGGTTCATGCTCTTTGCCAAGGCCTTCCCGATCGTGGCGATTCAGGAGCTCAAGGAGATGATTCCCATGCCCCGGCGGCGGGGAGCCCATCACTAATGGCGTTCCTCAAACCGTCCCGACCGCAACCCGGAGTTCTCGCTGCGTTCGCCCACATCGACGCCGCCGTCGATG
>DASRIN010000062.1:0-3160 GCA_035649975.1 Gemmatimonadales bacterium | reverse complement strand
CCTGAGGTCGTGGCGCAGCTCGAGAGGCTGAACGGGTCCCTGTCAGGTGCCAACATGCAGCTTGGCAAGGTGCTCGCCATGAAGTGGCCACCCAGGCCGGAAGACATCGTGAATCTGAGCGTGCCGCGCCGGTCCGGGCCCGCACAGCTTGATCCCGTGTTCACGGTTCCGCTCGAAAGTTTCCTGATCGTCACCGATTTGAGTTTCGTGGGCTCTGGCGCCAGTCTGGACCTGGATGAACGCCAGAACAGTCAGAGCACACCCAAGCTGCACCTCCGACGGGTGCCGACGGTCTCGAGCGAAACTACGAATCCCGGAACCGAGACGATCCAGTGGCACTCGGCCGTGGGGCTCGTCTTTTCGCCAGGGTCCGAGGTCGTCGTGCAACTGAATGGAGCCGATGCGTTGACGCTTATCGGATATCTCTCCCCGACTTCGTTCTGAACAACACCGCCGCGAGCGGCTTCCCCGGCATCGTGGCAGGAGCTCGCCCATCTCGTAGCCTCGACGCGAGAGGAGCCGCACCCGCGAGCCGTCCTTCACGGCGAGCATGCGGTAACCATCGATCTTCTCCTCGTAGACCCAGCCCGGCCGGTGGAACGGGCGCGGAGCCCTGGCAGGGATCATGGGACGAAGGAAAGCGGCCACGTCGAGCGTGGCTTCCATTATGGGGGCACCCCCCCGGCCACTTGCGAGCAGGTGAGGGGAAGGGTACGTTGGATTCGAGTGTCGGGGTTGGAGCGGGAGGGCCAACGGTATCGCGGCCGGTCGTCGGAGATCGTCCCCCGATCACACCATGCGAGTCTGGTCTCTAACAGAAGTCCAGGCAGAAATCGAGGCTGCAGAGAGGGCTCTCACTGAGCTCGGCGATCGCGAGCTACGCCTTTGGGAACGGGTGCGAGTCACACCATCGCAGTGGATCCAAAATCAGTATCCTAATGTCGGCCCTGTCTGGGTCGTGGCTCTGATGGGCCGCAGGTGCCTGTACCTTAATCAACTCGAAGGTGGCTGGGGCTGGGGGCGTTTCGATGTGTGGGGTACCGTGAGCGAATACCACTGGCAAGCAGACCTCGATATCCAACACGTGATTGCCCAAACCCTGTGCGGCATCGATCATGGTGGTTTGGGATAGACCGGCTGAACCCCGGGGGGGAAAGCGGCGCGCATGGCGAGTCACGACCGGAGCCGCGGCCCTCGTGGCCCTCATCGTCGCCGTTTTGGTCGTCGCCAACTGGGGCGTCGTCCGCGACCACGTTGAGGCGTGGCACTTCCAGCTGAAGCAAGATACGGCGATGATCGAGTCCGATCCGAAGGCAATGTCTCGGCAACCACGAACGGAGGAGCAGCTGCTCCATTTCGCTGCCGCCAAGTTTCATCGCCCGGTGATCTTCTCTCCCCACGAAGTTACCTCGTTCCAATTCAGGCCAATGCGGGGAAGGGGGGTTCGCGAGATCCTTGAGAATAGGGGTTGGCGCATTATCGAGCAGCGCTTCCCGCGCAGGGCGTACGTCGTCATTCGAGCCGCCGATCCAATCGAGCAGACCATCCTCGATCCCCCACTCGTATGGGACAATTGAAGAACCATGAAACTACTTTTAGGAGTAGGAGCAGGTACGCTGGCCGGTTCTCTGACATTTCTGGCGTGCTACTGGATGGCATCTTTACCAGCAGTCACCGTGGCATCAACGTCCTGGGCGTTTCGACCATGGTGGCGGCTCAGCAACTGGATGTTTTCACTTGGTGTAGCGGTCATATCCGTTGTGCTAGTTATGCTTAGTAGCTCAGGCAAAAAGAAGCGATGAAGCCTCGCGCACGGCGGATCACGGTCGGGGAGATCAGCTTCCGAGGAGCGCCCGAAGTAAACCGGCCGAGTACGGGACCGGCCCGCCTGCAAGTGCCGATTCCGGAGGTAGCGGAGGTCAGGCCCCCTCGTCCGCGTCGATCCTGGGGGATCCTGGCGCGTTCCTGGAGAGAGTGCCCCCGCCCGGCCGCTCGGTTATGCTGGCGGGCATGAGGCCTCGCGCACGACGGGTCACGATCGGGGCAGCGGCCCTCGGTGCTGTGCTCGTCGCCGTCCTGGCCATCGCCAACTGGGGCACCGTCCGCGATCACGTCCAGGCGTGGCACTTCCAGCTGACACGGATCACTAAAACAATCGAACCGCACACTAGGACAACTGCCTCGCAATACTCCGAGGAGAACCTGCTACATGTCGCTGCCAACGAGTTGCGTTGCCCAGTGATCGTCGATCCAAAACAACTGTCTCCGATTCACGTTGAGCTGACACCAGAGGCTTTGCTGATACCCGGGACTGGAATTCCCGCCGTCCTCAAGAAGGAAGGCTGGCGCTTCCTCGAGCAACATTTCCCGCGAAGGGCATACGTCCTCATTCGGGACGCCAGTTCAATCGAGCAGACCGCCGAGAGACCGATGCCCAAGATGCCCCAGCGCCGGTGCCCGCAGCTGGTGGTTGAATACGAAGAACCGGCGGACCTGCCACCCGCCGGAGCAGAGCGCCCGTGATCGGCTGTCTTATCACCCTCGCCGGTACTCCACGCCCTCACCCGGCCACCCCATGCGCACCCGGTGCTTCACCTTGACCCAGCGCCGCGTCCGAGCGCCCGGCACTTACGGGGGCGCCTCGTCCTTCGCTACGAGCCCTTCCCAGCCGTGCGCCACGACCTGTGCCCCACGCCTCAAGCCCATTCGGGTCAAGCCGCCGGGTCGGGGTGCAACTCGACCACGGGTCGCGGGGTCTCGATCGTGCGGCACCTCAAGGCGAGCACGGTTACGGTGATTCCATGGTTACCCGCGATGGTCGAGCCGTGAAATCGACCACGCGGACGCGTGGGAGAGCCAATGTGAGGTCGAGCTTCTTCGGGTCCTGCGGCAGACGGAAGTTGAAGTAGTAGACAGTCACGGTCGGCTCCCTGTCGCTCCAACTCGTCGAAATCGCGGCTTCTTGAGCGCCGTCCACATCGAGCGTACACCGGAGCCTCGGGATCGGCCGCGGGAACGTGTGCGTCACCGTGGCCTCGACGACGATTTTTCCCTTGTTGTAGACGATCAGCTGCACATCCGCCCCCTGCAGGGAAAGGCTTCGTTGGAAGCCTGGCTCGCCGGGCCTTCCGGCCTCGAGACCTTCGACTTTCCAGACCTC
>DASRIN010000061.1:0-3319 GCA_035649975.1 Gemmatimonadales bacterium | reverse complement strand
TGTGAAAGTGGTCCTCGGTGGCGACGGAGGGGATGAGCTGTTCGGTGGCTATGACCGGTACGCAGCCGACCGGTGGCTCAACGGCTACCGCGCGGTGCCCGAGGTGGTCCGCAACGCCGTCGCCAAGCAAGTGCTGCAGCGGCTCCCGGACCAGTTCACCTTCAAGAGCTTCACCCACAAGCTGCGCTGGGTGGACCTGATGGCGCGGAAGACTGGAGGCGAGCGCTACTCCGAGAGCCTGCAGTTCTTCTGGTTCAACGAGGCGCACCGGGCCGAGCTGTACACCCCGAGCTTCCGCCGGCAGGTGGCCGATGCGCGACCCGATGCCTGTCTGCTCGACCTCTATGCCGCGCCGAATGCGGACGAGGCGATCGACCGAATGATGTATGTCGACTGCATGTCCCGCCTGCCCGGCCAGTCGCTCACCATTCTGGATCGCGCGACGATGGCCTACAGCCTGGAATCCCGCTCTCCCTTCCTCGATCCCCGGTTCGGCGAGTTCATGGCCCGGGTGCCGGCGTCGATGAAGATCAAGGGACGGCGGCTGCGGCACCTGGAGCGCCGGCTGGGCGAGCGTTACTTGCCGCCTGAGGTCCTGCAGCGAAAGAAGCAGGGGTTTGCCTCCCCGCTCATGTACATCCTCGAGGACGAAGTCCGGGCACTGGCGCCGCGGCTCCTGCTCGAGAGCGAGCTGGCGCGTGCCGGCTATCTCCGGGGCGAGCGGATGAAGCAGCTAGTAGACGAGCACCTGTCGCGCCGGTACGATCACGGCAACCGCATCTGGCTTCTACTCAGCGCCGAGGTCTGGTACCGCCGGTATATCAGCGGCAGATCGACGGCCGATCTCGAGCTGGAGATCTCGGAGCGGATGGCCGAGCCCGCCGCGATCGCGAGGGCAGGATGAGCACCAGACTCGAGTCGTCACCGCTCAAGGCGCAGGAAGGAACCGGGCCGGATACCGCCGCCCGGCTCCTGCTGTCGTCCTTCGACTGGGAGAGCGACCGGGAGACGATCACGCTGGGTGACGCGATCCAGCGTTTTCGGGACGTGAACGGCTACGTCGGGCTGCCGATCCCCGCCAAGCCGCACTTTCTCAAGCTGTTTCGCAAGCTGATCAACGGGTCCCGTCCGCCGGAGCAGATCTACCTGGTGCACGATGCCTCCCACGTGCTCACCGGCACCACCTTCACCCACAACGAGCCACCGCTGGTGCTGCTGGCGGGCGAGGCGGCGGAGCAGGGGCTCTACTTCGCCTCTCGCGGAGTGCCGAAGGCGGTCGGCTGGGCGTTGTTCTACGGGGGAGCCTTCGTGGAGTGTGCCCGCCGGATCGCGTCCTTCCGCCAGGTCGGACGCGGCATTCAGGCCGGCATCTTCAACCGAGCCTACGACTATGCCCGCAGGACCCGGTTGACCAACCTGTTCCAGATCCCGGTGGCGGAGCTCGGCTCACTGCCGGTCGCGGAGGCCCGGCGCCGGCTGGGAATGCCGGAAGGTGGCGTAGCTGCCGACTTCTATCGCGAAATCGCTCTCCCAGCGCCCATGGCCGAGGCCCTGCGCGCCGAGTGGCTCAGCTACGGAGTTCACCGCTAGTCAGCTCTGATCGCTCTTCCGTGCCTGGTTTCAGTAGGCACGGTTTCTGCCAATTCCCGGCTTCATACTCCCTTATTCGCAATTCTGTCGGCTTCGCAGCCATGTAGCGCGAGCCGTGGCTCGCACCCTGCGAGATCTCTTGCCCGATTCCCTGTTCCTGGACCTTCAGAGCTCGCTGCTGGGACGCTACTCGATCGAGCGGGAGCTGGGCCGTGGGGGCACCGGCATCGTGTTCCTTGCCCGCGAGGTGACGCTCGACCGGCTGGTAGCCTTGAAGGTGCTCCTGCCCGCCCAGGGACCTGCAGCCCGGGTGCGGTTTCTTGAGGAGGCCCGGACCGCTGCCCGATTGTCTCATCCGAACATCGTTCCCATTCTGGCGGTCGAAGAGTGCGGGGCGTTCGTGTTCTTTACCATGCCCTATATCACGGGTGGAACGGTGGGCGAACGAGTCCGCAACCGCGGCCCGCTTCATCCGCTCGAGGCGGTCCGGATCCTTCGCGATGTGGCCTGGGCCCTGGAGTACAGCCACGGCCAGGGCGTCATTCACCGCGACATCAAGCCGGACAACATCCTCCTGGAGCGCGACTCGCAACGGACCTTGGTCGCCGACTTTGGTATTGCCGCGGTAAGTGGGATGCAGCGGCCCGGGCAGGAAGTAGTGGGAACGCCCGCGTTCATGAGCCCGGAACAGATCCGCGGCGAGCCCAGTGACGTGAGAAGTGACCTGTACTCGCTGGCGGCCGTGTCCTACTACATCCTGTCCGGTCAGGCGCCCTTCGAGGCGGCCACGGCCGAGGCACAGCTCCTGGCGCATCTCAACCAGACGCCCAGACCGATTCAGGACGTGGCGGCCCATGTGCCGGCCAGCCTGGCTGAGGTCGTCATGAATGGTCTTAGCAAGGACGTGAACAGGCGCCCCCCGAGCGCTGCGGTCTTTGCCGAAGCGTTATCCGAATGCCTGGGTGAAGAACAGCGTCCAGTTCCGGTAGCCGTTGGCCGTTTCCTGACTCAAGTCCGCGAGTCCCGGCCGGCCGTCCTCCTGTATGCGACGGTTGTAAGTCTGCTCCTGTTCATCCAGCTCGTATTGGCGATCAAGGAGCCATTGCGATTGCTGAATATCCTGGTTCTCGGATCGCTGTTCGCCCTGCCACCTCTCGTCATTCTCCTGGCGCGGGTGCGCAGCCTCATTGCCGGGGGGCACGACCGACTCGACCTGGTGCAGGTTTTGAACGCCGCGGCGGACCGGGAGGAGCACAACTTCCGTCGGACCCAGGTGAAGGGGCTGCAGTGGAAACGCGTCGCCCTGCGCTGGTCCGCCATTGTCGCGCTGGCCAGCGGTCTGGTCTGGCTCCCCAGTACCCGCTTTGCGCCGGGCCCGCTGTTCATCCTCAATCTGGTATCGGTGGCCTGCGTTGTTGTGCTGGGCGACCAGGTCCAGGCCGGGAGCCGGGAGCGGCGCCGGGCCCGTTTGTGGGATGGCCCGATTGGGCGCTGGCTGTTCCGGATCGCAGGCCTGACGGTTTGGCGGAGGCAGTCTTCCAGTCAGGCGGGGGATCACCGGACCGAGGTGGCTCTTGGCTTGTCGGCCGTGGCCCTGTTCGAGCGGCTGCCGCGTACCGCCCGGCGCGAGTTGGGCGAACTACCTCGCATCGTGGCAAGGCTCGAGGCAGACGCAAAGCGAGCTCGCCAGCGGAGAGCCGAGCTCCGTCAGCTGCACGCTGCCTGTGCC
>DASRIN010000060.1:0-9991 GCA_035649975.1 Gemmatimonadales bacterium | reverse complement strand
GCCAGCGGGACGCGCGTCATCGATGCTGGTGTCGAGGCTGACGGAGGTCTCGACGCCGGGCTGGCGCTGGCGAGGATCTGCATGGGAGGGCTGGGGAACATCTCCATTACGCCGCTGCAGATCGGCGGCCGAGCACACCCTGGGGTGACGGTTTGGACCGACCATCCGGCGGTCTCATGCATGGCGTCCCAATATGCCGGCTGGGCCATCTCTGTGGGAAAGTTCTTCGCGATGGGGTCGGGGCCACTCCGGGCCCACGCCCGAGTGGAACGGGAGCTGTTCGAGAAGCTTGGATATGAGGAGCGGACCGATGAAGGCGTGTTGGTGCTGGAAACGCGCGCGCTGCCCACGGACGAAGTGGCTGCCTGGGTGGCGGAGAAAGCTCGGCTCCAGCCGGCGCAGCTCACCTTTGTCGTTGCACCTACCGCCAGTCTGGCCGGCGGAGTCCAGATCTCCGCTCGAATAGTCGAAACCGGCCTCCATAAGATGGAAACGCTCGGGTTCGATGTGCGCCGGGTAGTGAGCGCGCTGGGAACGGCTCCGCTTCCACCGGTGGCCAAGAATGATCTTCGAGCGATCGGCCGCACCAACGACTGCATTCTCTACGGGGGTCAGGCGTGGTTTACGGTGCGAGCCGGCGACGACGAGCTGGCCAAGCTTGCGGAACAGGTTCCAGCCTCGGCATCACGGGACTACGGCACGCCGTTCTACGAAATCTTTCAGCGCTACGAGGGCGACTTTTATAAGATCGACCCCCTGCTGTTCAGCCCGGCTGAAGTGTGGCTGACCAGTACCGAGACTGGACATACGTTCTACGCCGGCCGGCTGAATGCCCCAGTGCTGGAATCCTCACTCTACAACCGTTAGCCAGGAGAGACCCATGCGAGGCGTTCCCAGTTGGATGTTGCTCCCCGCCGTCCTGCTCGCTGCCTGCGGCAAGACCGGAGATCGGCCGGCCGATGCACCGGGCGCGGACATGGCGGGCGACACCACTGCAGCAGCTCCCGCCAGGGAAGGAGCGATCGTGACGGTCCTCTACAATACGCCCAAAGACACGGCCGCCTTCGAGCGATACTACCGGACGATTCACGTACCGCTGGTCAAGGCGAACAAGGAGGAAATCGGATTCACCCGAGCCGACCTGACGCGGTTCGAGTCGACCGTCGATGGCAAGAAGCCCACGTTCTATCGCCAGGCCGAGCTGTACTTCGACTCCATGGACGATCTCCAGAAGGGAATCGCCACCCCAGGCTTCCAGAAGGTGGCCGGGGACCTCGGCAACTTCGCCACCGGCGGCTTTACCGGCATGATCGCCAGGACAACCAATCCCCATGAAACTGGCTCGTCCGAAGAACCGGCCGCCATTCTCACCGTGATCTACAAAGCACCCAAGGACACTGCGGCGTTCGAGAAGTACTATGCCGACACCCACCTGCCGCTGGTCACAGCCAATAAGCAGGAGATCGGTTTCGAGCGAGCGGAGCTGACCAGGTTCGACTCCAATCTGGACGGATCACGTCCGGAGCGTTACCGCCAGGCCGAGCTGTATTTCCCCTCCCTGGATGCGCTGAAGAAAGGCATTGCCACGAGTGGGTTCAAGAAGGTAGCCGGTGACCTTCCCAACTTTGCCACGGGCGGCCTGGACGCACTTGTGGGAGTGGAGACCAAGTAGGTGCGCCTGGCTGTCCTGGCGGCCCGCACCGGCTGGCATACCGAGCAGCTGGAGCGGGCGGCGTCGGCTCGAGGCTATACCGCCACTATTCTGCCATACGAGGATCTGGTGGCCACCATCGGCTCGGCTCCGAGTCTCAGGAGCCGGACCACCGAGCTCGACGAGATGGATTTGGTCCTGGCCCGCATCATCCCCTCCGGCTCGCTGGAGCAGATCGTGTTTCGGGTCGATGCGCTGCATCGTCTGGAGGACCGCGGCACCCGGGTGGTGAATTCACCCCGGGCGATCGAGCGAACGGTGGACAAGTTCTGGACCTCGGCATTGCTGGAGCAGTGCGGCATCCCCACCCCGGCAACCGTCGTTTGCGAAAGCCCGGAGGCTGCGTCTGCGGCCGTCCGCCAGATGGGCGACGTCATTGTAAAGCCGCTGTTCGGTTCCATGGGACTGGGCATGGTCCGGGTGTGCGATGAGGAGATGGCCTACCGGGTATTCCGCACCATCGAGCAGATCAGGGGCGTGTACTACCTGCAACAGACCATCGACCACGACGGTGCAGACTTTCGGGCCTTTGTGATCGGCAGCCGGGTCCTCGGCGCCATTCAGCGCCGCTCACCCGGGTGGCGCACCAATCTGGCCCGAGGCGGAACGGCAGAGCCAGTCACGCTCGAGTCCGATCAGGTGAATCTGGCGGTACGGGCTGCCGCTGCGGTTGGAGCGGAGTACGCCGGGGTGGACCTCCTCCCGGCCCGGGACGGAAGAACCTACGTCCTGGAGGTAAATGGGATCCCGGGCTGGAAGGGCCTGCAGCAGGCTACCGGGATCGACGTGGCCGGAGCGCTGCTCGACTTCCTCGCATCCCGTTGACCACACCGGCGCAGGTTGCCGCCGCAGGCCAGCTTGCCTGCCTGCTCGAGGTGAGTGCGCCCAAACCGGGCAACGTGTCGCCCGAGCGGCACTTCCACGACACCCGCTACGAAGACTTTCTGGCCAGCGCCGTAGCCATCGGTCCGGCGCTGGCCCAGGCGCACGTCCAGCCGCTCGGGGCCACCATTCGGCAGGCGGTCGAGGACACGCTCCGGTGGACCAGATCGAACACCAATCTCGGCATCGTGCTCCTGCTGGCTCCGCTGGCCCGGGCCGCCCTGAGGAATGGGGAGAAGCTGAGGGCAGAGCTGCATCAGGTGCTGAACGAGACCACCGTAGCCGACGCGAGTGAGGTCTACGCGGCCATTCGGCGAGCCAGGCCGGGAGGACTGGGACAGTCCGCCAGCGAAGACGTTGCCGGGGCACCGTCGGTGACTCTGCGGGAGGCGATGGGGCTTGCGGCGGAGCGCGATGCCGTCGCCCGCGAATACGTGACTGATTTCGCGCTTACGTTCGAGACCGGAGTGCCCGCGCTGCAGCAGGTCCGGCGCGAGGGGCTGGCCTGGACCGACGCCGTTGTGGAGACCTATCTGACTCTGCTGGAGACCGGGCCGGACACCCATATCTCCCGCAAGCTGGGCCCTCAGGAAGCCGCGACCATCTCTCGGCGCGCCGCCGAGGTCCGACGCGCCGGCGGCACTCGTACCCCGGGGGGAAGGACAGCGCTGGCAGAGCTCGACCGCGAGCTGCGCGATCCGCGCAACCGGCGCAATCCGGGCAGCACCGCAGATCTCACCTGCGCCGCGCTTTTCGTCGTTATACTTGAAGGTGGCTGGGATCGCTAGGAGAACCGCCGTGCAAAGCAACTTCAGAGTCCAGGTCAGCAAGGACTACCTGGTCTTTGCCTCCGCCCATTTCATCACCTTCAAAGGCCATCAGTGCGAGGCGCTTCACGGGCACAATTACCGTGTGGGCGTGGCAGTCGAGGGGTCGGTCGACAACGAGTGCTTGTTCGTGCTGGACTTTAGCGTGCTGAAGCAGATCACCCGCCAGCTGGTTGACAACATCGATCACAAGGTGCTGCTGCCGACCTTGAACCCCAAGCTGAGCTATCGGGAGGAAGGCGACCGCGTCGCGGTGGACTACTTCGGGCAGCCGACCTATGTCTTCCCCAAGCGCGACTGCGCCCTGCTTCCCATTCCCAACAGCACAGCGGAGATGCTGGCCCAGTATCTGGGCAACCAGGTGCGGCAGGAGCTGAGCTCACGCGGGTACCGTCACCTGACGAGTCTGGAGCTCGAAGTAGAGGAGAACTACGGCCAGTCGGCTACGTATCGTGAGTCGCTGGTTCCCGACTGATCCGAGCGCGAGACCGCGTCGAGATCGGCGGCGGTCAATCGGCCGGTGTGGATAGCGCTGGCCACCAGCGCTCCGTCGCAGCCGCTGTCGCGCATTCGCTCCAGGTCCGGCCGGGTAAGCACACCGCCGCCCGCCAGCAGGCGAACGTCGGGTAAGCGGCGGCGCAGCGACTCGAGCAACCCCAGGTCCACTCCACACCCGGTTCCCACCCGTCCCACATCCAGAAGCAGGATTGACGCTGTCCCGGCGGCTGCGGCCTGCTCCGCCAGGCTTACAGCGTCCGGCCCGGCACCGCGAGCATCCTGCATGGCTGGGTGCAGCATGGGGGTGCCGAGCCGCAGATCGAGGCTGAAGACGACCCGCAACGACCCGACCAGTTTGATGATCGCCGTCAGGTCGGCAAAGGCGTGAAGAGTCTCCAACCCGACAACGACATCACTGGCGCCGCACGATATGATCTCCAGCGCACCCTCGGGCAGATGGGTGCCCGCGTCCACCATGAGGGCGCCGGAGAATCCGGTGTGAAAGGCAGCCAGCTCGCGCAGAAGGGTGCGCTGCACCGGACCCCCTTGAATCGCATCGAGATCCGCGACATAGCATTGGTGAAGACCCAGAGCTGTGTGGAATGCCCGGAGAACCGCTACCGGATCGCCGACCGATCCAGGAACCAGGTCCGACTCGAGCGGAGCGTACCGCGCGCGGTCTCCCGCCTGAGCGTGAACCGCGACTCCACCGGCAACGTCCAGGACGGGAATGATCTGCATGGGTGACCGAAGCCATGGGTCGAAAATGGCCGAGCGAACGGCAATTGTGGGCTGGGACATCGGCGGGGTCAACACCAAGGCGGCCCGGCTGGCGGCTGACAGCCGGGCTCCCCATCGCACTCTCAGCCGTCCGTTCGAGATTCAGCGGGACCGCTCTCAGCTGGCACCAACGCTCAGGGCGGTGGCTGCCCAGCTCGGCGCGGACGAGACCGACCACCATGCGGTGACGATGACTGCGGAGCTCTCGCAGTCCTTTCGAACCAAGCGGGAGGGCGTGGGTTTCATTTTGCACGCGCTGGAAGCAGCCTTTCCCGCCGGCCGAATTCAGGTATACACCGTTACCGGCAGATTCGTCACCCCCCAGGAAGCTCGCTCGCGCCCGCTGGAGGCCGCCGCATCCAACTGGGCAGCCACCGCTGCGTGGGTCGCCCATCAGTTCCCCGATTGCATCCTGGTGGATATCGGGACCACGACCACCGACCTGATTCCGATCGAGCAAGGCACCGTGGTTGCCAAGGGCCGCACCGATCCAGAACGGCTGGCCACCGGTGAGCTGATCTACAGCGGCGCACTGCGCACCCCGGTCGAGGCGCTCGCCTGGCGGGTCCCGCTGGATAGCACCACCGTGGGACTTTCGGCCGAGGGCTTTGCCCTCAGTGGAGACGTGTATCTCTGGTTGCGCCGTCTCGCCGAGGAGGACTACACCTGTCCCACTCCGGATGGCCGGCCGGCGACGCGCGAATATGCGGGTGAGCGCCTGGCACGGGTGGTGTGCGCCGATCGGGAGATGCTCAACGAGGGCACCATCGATCAAATGGCGACGGCCCTGGCCCAGGCTCAGTTGGAACGGATCAGTGGAGCGCTGGGAGAGCTACGGTCGCGGTTCCCCGCTCTCGACACAGCGGTGGTCACCGGCCTGGGAGAATTCATCGCCGCAGAGGCGGCCCGGGACGCTGGTCTCCGGGTGATTTCTCTAGGCGACAGAACCGTTGGAGCAGGGCAGACGACGGCGGCCACGGCGGTTGCCTGCCTGCTCCAGCATACTCTCGCTGCGCCATGAGCGGGTGAGGACATACGGCACGACTCGCGGTCGTCAAAGTAGGAGGCGGGCTCTCCCGGATTCCGGGAGCCCTGGAGCGTGTGTCTGCTCGGATAGCGGAGGCCGGCGCAGCTTATCCCCTCGTGGTGATTCCGGGCGGAGGGCTCCTCGCCGATGCGGTACGCGGTATCGATGCCGAGCTGGGGCTGTCCTCCGATACGGCCCACTGGATGGCGATCCTAGCCATGGATCTCTACGGCCAGGTCCTCGCAGACCGGATCGAGGCCGCCGAGTTCGTCGAGGAGCCCGGTGCGATATCTGAAGTGTTGTGCCGGGGTAAGGTGGCCGTGCTGGCACCCTACCGCTGGATGCGCGCCGCTGATGTTCTGCCCCACACCTGGGGAGTCACCAGTGACAGCATCGCCGCCTTCATAGCAGGCGCTCTCGACGCGGAGCGGCTGGTGTTGATCAAGCCGGCGGTGGATGGCCCTGCGGTCGATCCATACTTCAATGCTGTCCTGCCCGTGGGACTGCCGTACCGGATTGTACCCTGGGACACGATTGATCAGCTGGAGTCGTGGCTCAGCGAGTAGATCGTTGACGGCGCGACTGCACACCGAGGGACCGCTTGCTGGCTAGGAAATCGACAAAGCGATCGGCCGGCACGGGCCGCCCCAACAGATAACCCTGGAGCTCGTCACAGCCCTGCTTCTGAAGCAGGGTGAGATGGGCCTCGGTTTCCACTCCTTCCGCGATGACCCGAAGACCCAGGGCATGACCCATGGCGATGATGGCGGTGGTGATCGCAGCATCGTCCGGCTGAATGGCGATCTCCCGAACGAATGAGCGGTCGATCTTCAGGGTGTCGAGTGGGAAGTGCTTGAGGTAGCTGAAGGACGAGTACCCGGTCCCGAAATCGTCCACCGCCAGATGCAGGCCCATGGCCCGAAGGGCGTGCAGCGCCTCGGTGCCTTCCCGCTGATGATTCACCAGCACGCTTTCGGTCAACTCGAGACTCAGGTAGCGTGAGTCCAGTCCGCTGATCTGGAGTGCCCGCCCGATAGTCTCGGTCAGCCCTCGCTTGAGCTGCCGGCTGGAGAGATTGACTCCCACCCGGATGCGGGGAAGTCCAGCGTCCTGCCAGGAACGGTTCTGGAGGCAGGCGCTCTGCAGGATCCACTCACCCATCGGTACGATGAGCCCGTTCTCTTCCGCGATCGGGATGAACTCCGATGGCAGCAGCAGTCCCAGCTCAGGATGGCGCCACCGGAGCAATGCCTCGGCGGCAACAACCGTGTTGGTGATGGCATCCACGATGGGCTGGTAGTGGACCTCGAACTCGTTGCGCTCTAGCGCCCGCCGGAGATCGTTCTCCAGGGTCATTCGCTGCAGCGCGGTCGTCGTCATCGATTTAGAGTAGGTCTGATAGCTGCTCCCGCCGTGCTCCTTGGCCTTGTACATCGCGGTGTCGGCGTGCATCAACAGCGTGTCGATGTCTTCCCCGTCGTAGGGATAGATGGCGATGCCGATGCTCGCGTTGACGAAGATCTCGTGGGTTCCCACCCGCACCGGATGGGCAAAGCTGGAGAGGATTCTGCGGGCCAGCTTCCCCGCATCCTGCGCGTCGTGCAAACCCGGCATGATCACGGTGAACTCGTCCCCGCCGAGCCGGGCGACCTCGGGTGTGAGCGTGGCCACCGCTGGACCGACCTCGTCCTCCCGCTCCCGGCAGCAGGAGCGCAGCCGGGAGGCCACATGGCGCAGGAGCTGGTCTCCAACCTCATGACCGAGGGTGTCATTGATCCGGCTGAAGTGATCGAGGTCGATGAAGAAAGCGGCGACCAGGCGCTGCTCCCGGCTGGCCTGTTCCAGGGCATAGGCCAGCCGCTCCTTGTACGAAAGCCGATTGGGGAGGCCGGTCAGACTGTCGTAGTAGGCCAGCTCCCGGACTTGCTCCAGCATGCGTGCGTTGGCCAGCGCCACCGCCGCCTGGTCGGCCAGGCGCCGCATTTGGTCCTGATCTTCCTCCGAGGGGTCCAGCTCGTAGCGCTCGCCCAGAGCGATGATGCCGGATAATTGTCGCTGGTAGGACAGCGGAAGCACCACGAATGAGGTGGCGCCTAAGTGCGCCAGCGGCTCCAAGTACGAGGGGATCGGCTCGCCCGACCTGAGGATTACCACCCCGGGTCCGGTCAGCAGACCCTGCACATCCACGGGGCGCAATCTGATCCGCTCCACGTGACGCCCGCCCTGCTTGTAGTCCTCCACCACACTGGTAACCGACTTCGCTTCATCCGCGACTCCCAGTGTTACACTGACCATGCTGCAGGGAAATACGTCTCGGATGCGGCCCAGCACCGTGTCCACGATGGCTGTGGCATCGGTGGCCGACAGCACCGCCCGGTCGATTTCGGCGGCCGTGGCCAGCGCATTGAACTGGCGCCCAAGCTGACTGGCCATGGTGTTGAACGAGGATGCCAGCTGCTCGAACTCGTCGCGGCTGGTCACCATTACCCGGCTGGCAAAGTCGCGCTGGGCGATCCGATGCGTGCCCTTCTGCAGCTCCTCCAGCGGCAACACGCTCCGGCGGATCTGGCTTACACTGAGCAGGAGCACCAGCAGGCCGGAGAGGCTGAGGACGAGTAGGAACGTGTTGGTGAATTCCACCATTGGCTCCAGCACTTTGTCTCTCGATTCGCTGAAGAAGACGGTCCACGGCTCGGCAGCGAAGGCGGCGTCCAGCTGAATTGCGGACGAGGCTGTGAGGTAAGAATCTCCGTCCGGCACGGCACTGGTATCGACCGAAACGATCCCGGTCTTCTCATCCTTGGGCTGGACCGGAGCAGGAGTCTCCAAAGATCGGAACAGCGCGCGCCCCCGCTGGTCCATAACCAGGACCCGCGTGGTGGGCGATGGCATGCTCTCTTCGACGCTGGCCCAGAGGTACTCGGGGCTGACCTCGGCGACAAACGTCCCCCGGACTTCCCCCTTGCGAGCCAGCCGCCGCATCAGATACACGCGCGAGCGGTCTTTTCCGTGCACCACCGAAATCAGGGGAAGCCCGAGGCGCAGATCCGAGGTATCCCGAGTGGTCAGCCGTGGCCGGCGCGACGGTCGCCCAAACACCTCGATCGCCTTGTTGTCATCCCCCACAAATTCGACCGCGACGAACCGCTGCCGGGCCAGCAGGTCGAGTCCGGCGATCAGCGTCTTGCTTGCCTCGATGAGATCGGCGCGCAGGCGGCTGGTATTGCCCCCCCGTCCCGGGCGGACTCCGCCCATCGCCGCTCTGCCATCGAGCGGGCCTGATTGCGTCAGATTGCCGGGCTTGGGACGGGGAGCCGGCCGGGCAGCAGTCTTGGGCAGCCGCTTGGCCGCGGCGAGCTGGAGGACGGCGCTGGGTGGAATGCTCTTGAGGGTAGCGTCGAGCAGGAGAAGGCGCTCGAAGATGGCCTGGCCCAGGGCGCGATTTGCCTGCTGAAGCCGGGTTTCGCTCTGACGATACAGCTGGCGCTTGACGTGGCGATAGGACAGGACCGCCAGCACCGCCATTGGTACCAGCGCGCAGCCCACGAACAGAATGAGAAGCCGACGCCCGAACTTGCTCCGCAGCGGTGTGGCGTGGAAAGTCACATGTATGCCCGGGCGTGGGTAAGGCTGGGAGACCCCCGAAGTTGCCCCCGGCTGCCGAGCAAGTGTCATGCCCTTACCGGAGGACCGTAATCGTTGATTTTCAGAGGGTTAGCTGTGCTGGGCCGGCAGACTTTCGCGGGGGGTTCGTGCGTTTCGCGCCAGGATTAGCCACTTGTCGGGAGAATCGCCTGCTGAACACATCCCGAATTGCTGTCCCACATCGCACGACGCAGCAGCCGGACTCGGTTCTCCGTCACCCGTCCCGACCGGCCCCCTTCGCAGGCTGCCCCCCGAAAGCCAACGATATCCGGCGCTGCTTCACGCAAATCCGACAGGCGATCGGGACCCAGCGCGCCGGCCACCGCAGTGGTCAGACCTATCGCGCGAGCCTTCTGGATCAGAACCGCCAGCCCACGGGGCACCATCAGATCGAGCAGAGTTCGGCCATCCTTGCGATAAGTGTCGATCAGGAGCCCGGCTGCACCGGCCCTCGAGGCGACCGCAGCCAGGGCGTCGGGAGAAGGGCTCTTGGCGCAGTCCCAATCGGCATAAGCCACTGCTATCACTCTAGGATTCAGCGGGTGCTCCCGGGCTGCCGCGACGGCGGCGTGCAGCAGCAGCCCGGCCCGCTCGGACGACGAGACGCCGGCAAATCCCAGC
>DASRIN010000059.1:0-5291 GCA_035649975.1 Gemmatimonadales bacterium | reverse complement strand
CGGCACTGGGGTACTTCTTGCGATACGCCTGCAGAAACTCCCGGTTGGCCTGGGTGCTGAGGGTGGGCAGGTAGGCCGACGAGAGATAGACGCCGTCCGCAATAGCCCCAGCCTCCTCGATACCTTCCAGACCGTCGCCCCCGAGCACCGGCACCTGCAGCCCGCGGGTCCGGGCCTGCCGCAAAATCTCCTCGGCCTCGGCGCGATTCCCTGCGACCACCAGGAACTGGGCCGAGCCAAGCTTGACCAGCCGGTCGAGATAGGCCCCCACCGCGGGTGCGTCTCCCAGATAGGGGTCGATCGCTACCAGCTCTCCACCTCGGCGAGTGAAATCCCGCACGAAAGCCTGCCGGATGCCCCGCCCATACTGGTCGTTCAGGTAGAGCACCGCACCGCGATGGAGGCCTAGCGTGTCATAGACCCAGCGGGCGAGCGCGCCACCGTGGGCCAGGTCGCTGGGGCAGATGCGGAAGGTGTAGTCTCCCGCAGTCGAGATCTCAGGAGACGAAGAGGAGGGTGAAATCGCGGCCACCGGCTCCCGTCCGCCATTGTATACCGGCGATGCCGCGATAGTAGTGGTAGAGAACAGATGACCGATCACGGCGGACACGCCGGCTTCGTAGAGGTCGGTGGCCACGAACACCGCGGAGTCCGGATCGGCGTAATCGTCGCGCTCCAGCAACTCCAGCGGCCGGCCCCCGATCCCACCCCGAGCATTGATCTCCTCTACCGCCAGCTCGGCGGCCCGTTTCATCGGGATGCCGACTGGGTCGCTGAGCGAGCCGGCCAGTCCGATTCGAACCGGCTCCTGAGACCAGTTGCAGGCGCTCAGGGAGAGTATCAGCCATCCGATCAGCAGTCTGCTGCTCATAGTAGCTTTCCGCATGCCTGATTGGACCGACCGGTCACCCGATGCGATCTTCGACTTGCACGGCCAGAGCCTGCTCGAGGCCGTCAGCAATGCCGAGCGCTTCCTTCGAGCCCAAGGGAAAGCGCGGCCGGGAGGAGTGGTCCGGCTGATCACGGGTCGCGGTCGGGGTGGCGGTGGTGCGCCGATACGGTCACGGGTTCGCGCTCTGTTGCGCGCCTTGAAAGAGTCGGGTCGCATCGTGCGCGACTATCAGCTGGAGGACACCGAGGGGAGTTACCTGGTCCGTCTCTCGGGTTGAGTGGCTGCTGGTCGACTGGTGTCGGTGGCCGCCGAGCGCACCTGAGACTTTCCCCAACTGTCCAGCACGTGTCCGTCGACTAGACTCACGGATGCTACCCGCTCGCGCCGTTCCCACCGCCACGTCAGGCGGATCATGCGGCCGCGCCTGACCCACTGCAGCATCGACTGCTTTCCCTGGGTCCGAAGTCCAACTCGGCCGTAGCGGTCCTGCAAGGTTCTCCGCCAGGTCTCCAGCTGGATTGAGTCCACCCGCCCCGAGATAGTCATGACCCCAGCTAGGCTGTCGATGGCCGAGACCCACACCTCGATCGGCGGCCTGGAATCCGGGCTTTCGACCATCCCTCGGCATTCCGAGATCCGTTGATCGGCGCGAGCTCGGCGACAGCGCAGCGCGCCGCCACCGACGCTGCGCAATTGCCGGTTGAGTTCCTCCAGCCGGGCGCCGGGCCGAAAGCCGAGGAACTGTAGACCGGTGCTGTCGCCCACCGCCTGCGCGGCCTTGATGTGATCTCCTGATGGCAGGAGCAGGAGACCTGCAATGAGGCTGGCCCGCACCGCTGTCAGCATGGGACAAACGACCTCGTACGAGATACGAGGAGTATCGGTCAATCAGGCGGTAACTGGAGAGATGCCGGAAGCCCCCCGCCATGGATGGCGGGGGGTGGCTGTTAACTAGCGATTAATGGGAAGGGCGCGGGGGTGTCAGACCTTACGGACGTTCGAGGCCTGGAGTCCCTTGGGACCCTCGACCACCTCGAACTCAACGTTGTCTCCTTCGGAAAGCGAACGGAAGCCATCTGCGATGATTGCCGTGTGGTGCACGAACACGTCCTTGCCACCGTCCTGTGCGATGAAGCCGAACCCCTTCGCATCGTTGAACCACTTGACCGTGCCCTTCGCCATTGCTGCAACCTCTTGAAAGGGGACCCTAAGGCCCCGGGGGAAAACCCCCAGCCGGTGTGGCTGGGTTAAAAACCCCTAAAAAAAGCCGCCCGGACAATTCGTCCGACGGCCCAAGCTATTTAGAAATAGAAGGGAGGAACAGCGTTCTGCATGCCAAAAGGTCATGCGGGAGCACGGTTTTGTCAACGGGGGAGTCGCGAGTCGCGGGTCTCGGGTCGCGCGTTCGTCAGTAGTGCAAAGCTTTGCACGCGGCTATCTCAAGACCACGCCGGCCGCTCTTAGCTCGTGGTCCAGCAGCCATCTCTTCTTGGCCAATCCGCCCCCATAGCCCACCAGCCCGCCGTCCTTTCCCACCACTCGATGACAGGGGATCAGGATGGCCAGATGATTGGCCGCCACCAGCCAGCCGATTTGCCGCGGGTGCAGGTGGGTCGCCCGGGCCACATCGTCGTAGGACCGGGTCTCTCCCAGGGGAATCTTTCGGAGCGCCTTGAAGACGGTGATCTGGGCGGGGGACAGATCGAACCAGCGCTTCAGATAGTCGGGAAAGGGAAATGGTCGAGGAGCGCCGGCAAAGTACTCGTCCAGCCACACCGTCGTCCGACGACATTCACCCTGGGCAATGTGCAGCTCCGGCACGGCGGCCCGGAGGCGGACCGCCCACTTGATCGTCACAGCGCGATTGGGAAACTCGATGACGAGAGGGCCGGCCTCACATTCCACCACCGTCAACGCGCCAATGGGCGAGCTGTACGACGTCCACTCCACACGCATGCCGTCCTCTGCGATTTCGACCTGAGGACCTAACTTAGCGCGAGAAAAGTAACCAGGGAACGTTCCCTGGTTCTCTACTTTCGGGTACATTTCCCAGATGGCCGCTCCACAGACCCTCTCGGTCCGAACCTTTACCGATCGGGCGGAAGGGCTTTCCCACTTCGTCCTTCGGGCCGGGGAAGCTCCCCGCCTGCTGGCGTTCGACGATGCCCTGGGGTGTCCCCTCGAGACGGCCCTCGCGGCCCTGGAGTGGACCGGTGCGGTAGGGATCCTGCAGGACGATGACCTGCTGCATGCGGCCCGACTCACCAGCGAAACGGCAGCAGCCGTAATCGAGCGAAGGGGACAGGGGGTAAGGCGTTATGTCTATCTGGGCCCCCGACTTGACGCCCCTCCTATGGATGTGTTCGAGGGCGCTATTCTGTTCGACGAGCCGGGGGTCAAGGCTGTCGAATTCACCCAGCGAGCTCATGGACTCGCCCACTTTCTCCGGGCGACCTCAGGCGCCGGTGCGCTGCTGGCCCTGCTGAGTCGGCGGGCACCCGAGATCCGCCATCTGCGGCGTTGGCTCGGGGCTATAATCAACGAGCTGGACCTTCCAAGGCCGCTGGTTGCCGGCTGGTTCGCCTCCAGTTCGGCGGGCTGCCTCTTCTCGTCACCCGAAGGCGAGCCGAGCTACCGCTACATCGAAGTCGGAATGGAATCATGAACTGTCTCAGGATGGTGGGGGTGATGGCACTGCTCATCGCCCCCGAGCTCGGGGCACAGACTGTCGTGCGCCCGGCGCCCCCCCTCGACTCGGCGCGCGCGACGCTGCGGGATGCCATTGTCGTGCTCCGCGACTCGCTGGTCACCGTGGACGGCGCGGCGGCGAGACTCCAGCGTGACTACTGGACCGCTTCCGGACCGGCTCTGGTTGCCCGCGCGCGGGTCATGCGCGACGCCTGCGCCCGCTCGCGCCGCACCGTTCCGCCGACCCGACAGGTGGTGCAGTCTGCGGAGCTGACTGACCAGAATAAACTGGCCCGTCGGCGGGAGCTGGTCACAGCCCTCGACACCCTCAGAACCGTCCTGGGCCGTTGCGAAACCGAGTTTGCGGCGATGAGCCAGGAAGATCAGGGCGAGCGGGTGAGGGGCTACGGGAACGATCGCGCGATCAAGGTCCAGCGTTCCATCCGCAGCTACGAGCACAACCTCCAGTCCTTCCTGCAGCTCATGGGAATTCGGATCCTACCCGCCGGATCCACCCGGACCCCTTCGGCCGGGTAGGATGTGGATTCACATGTCAACATCGTGTGGATGGAAGGGCCTAGTCGAATGATTTCCATACCTTAGTTATCCACACCAACTCCACTCCGTAGCAGCCTAACCCGAAGAAACATAGGCACTTGCGAGATACCGGCTGAAACCTATCTTTGGCCCACGCGCTTACAGGAACGTGCTGGGACTCTCAGTCGCAGTGGCGGCCGGTAGGTGGGTTTGAGCGGGATATCGGGGGAGAGGGCCGACGCAACCAAGGGCTCAGGCACTCGCAGATCCCGGTGATCACCCCGGCTCAAGCAGGTGAAGCCAGTCGCGTGCTTCACCCGCCCCGATCTGGCGCCTCGGGGTGCAGTGCGAAAGGTCGGTCCGCGACCCGATCTGACTCGCAGCGCTCCCATAGACGAACCAGGTGGGATGGCCATCCGGCCTGGGGATCGAAGCCAAGGCTTCACCTCGCCCTCCCGAGCGGCGCATCAGCCAACCGGTGGCAGGTGAAAGAAGAACGGCGGCTGACACGCCACGACCTTGGGTAGTCCATGCGGGGGACGGCCGTCTAGCCACGACTAGACGGCCGTTCCGTTTTTGTATCCTCCGAAGCCGTATATTGCTCCCATGAAGCCGCTGCGGATTCTCGTAGCGCATCGCGATGCCGCCCGAGGGGACGAGCTCGCCGAGCTCCTGCGCCGCGCCGATCACAGAGCCATAGCAGTCACCACCCCGTCGGCGGCAGCGGAGCTCATGGGAGCCGACGCCGACACCCTGTTGCTCGACCTTGATTTTCCCGACCTCGACCTGGCCACGTTGCGCCGCGCGCTCGGTTCGCTCGGCGAGGCCGAGCCGGATTCTCTGGACGCCGCCGAGCGCCGGCACATAGCCCGGGTCCTGCAGTTCACCGCGGGCAATAAGCGAAGGGCTGCCCACATCCTGGGCATTTCCCGTTCGACTTTGCTGCACAAGGTTCGGAAGTATGGACTCGATTTCCCCTGACGCGATCGTTGTCCTGGGCGCGTTGCTGGCGTGCCTGTCGGGCACGCCGGGGTTGGCTCAGGAATCCCGTCCCATACCCCCGGGACGGGCCATCGCTGGCACGCTGAGCTTCGATGGTCATGCCACCGCGGGCGACTTTATCGGAACCACCAAGACTGTCTCAGGGCAGCTGCAGGGAGCGTCCAGCCTTTCG
>DASRIN010000058.1:0-4981 GCA_035649975.1 Gemmatimonadales bacterium | reverse complement strand
CGCAGCTCGTCGAAGTAGCGCGCGGCTTCACCCACCGGGTCCAGTCGACCCAGCCGAGCAGCCGTGGGCAGCGCGATGAAGAGTGTAATCAGCGCGGCAACCAGTCCGGCGGTCTGCATAATGACCAGCCAGATGCTGAATCCGGCGAACTCACCGCCGCTGAGCTGGAAGGTGAGCACGAGTCCGGAAAGCACGGTCAACAGCGAGCCGGGAGCGATGGCGCTCTTGGTGAGCTTCGACTGGGCCCGGACCACGGCGCCCAGAAGACTCCGCTCCTCCGCACGGGCCGCAATTCCCACCACCATCGAGGCGATGGCGCCGCCCAGCCACATAGTGAAGCCCAGCAGGTGCAGGAACAGCCAGGCTCGGCTCACGAGGAGACGGCCGAGAGTATAGCTCCGTCGATCGGCTGGCGTCCGGAGAATCCAGTATCGATATCGTGCCAGTGATTGATGCGGTCCTCCCCCAGGCGCCAGCAGAGGAAGATCGGCCGGTCTTCCCTGAGGGAATAGAAGTCCACCAGGCCGGCTTCGAAGCCCTTGAAGACACAGCCAATGGCCTCCAGCTCCTGGAGGTACTGATTGATCCGGGTGGCGTGCCGGGTAACCTCCTCTCGCGCCGCGACCAGCTCCTGGGTCTCGCCCCAGTCGGCGCGCGCACCACCGGTGAGCAGCTCGAAGCGGCCCACCGCCGCCCGCCATTTGGGGTACTCGAGGGTGAGATCGGCCACCACCCGCCGCACCAGCGGCAGGGTGCGCTCGGCTTCTTCCAGAGTGAAGAGTTTGAATTCAGCCATTATCACCCCCCCAGACAATCTTTACCTCCGGAATCTGCTCCGGGTGGCTGATAAAGCCTACAACTCTGCCACTTTCATCAACAACGGTGATGGTGGGCCGCAAATGGGATTCCATTGGATCCAGATCCATCCGCACCTCGAAGCCATCGAGCTCGCGATCGGGCCTGACCACCGGTGAATTGGTGCGCATGAGCGAGTCAGCCCGGGTATGCCAGGGGTGCTTCCCCTCAGCCAGACAGCGGGTCACGAGGTCGCGATCGCTCAAGGTGCCCAGGAAGCGGCGGGTGCGGTGATCATCTACCACCGGGACCACTGAGATGTTGCGGGTCTTGAGCATGATAGCGACCTCGCTTGCCATGGCTCCCGCAACTGCGACATGGGGATCGGGAACCATCACTTCCGAGGCTTTCATGGGCTGAATTTGTCGTGAAAGGGAGGTCGGTCAAGTGTCTCAGCCCATTGCTCCAGGGCCTCTCGTGTGGCCCGGCGTCCTTCAGTGGCATAGGCCCGCACCCGCTCGACCCTGAAGGTAGCATTGCGCTCAACCTTGGGCCGCACATAGACCAGGGGCGCCCGGTCAGGGTGAGCCCGCCAGAGCTCCAGCTGACTAGCGGTATTGGCAGCCATGAGAATACCCATGGCGTCATCATGGGCCCGGATCATCGGCGGGATCCGTACCGGGTCCACCGCTGGAGGCAGGTCGAATCCCGGACCTACATCCACCGCCAGCACCAGCTCCACATCGAGCTCGGCTGCTGGTTCCAGCGGGACCACCGCCCGCAGACCGCCGTCGCCATAGCGCCGGCCATTGAGCTCCACCGGGGGGTAGTACAGCGGCAGAGCACAGCTGGCACAGAGCACGTCAATCAGTGGCGCATTGGTAGCGCCCGCACCAAACAAGACCAGCTCGCCGGTATCCAGGTCGACAGCCGTCACCGTGAGGGGGAGCGATAGATCCGAGAATCGCCGCACCGGCACCAAGGCCTCGATCGCCGCCCGCAGGGGCGCCGGCTTGAGCAGAGAGCGGAGAAAGAGACCGGCTACCGGCGTCAGCGGATCACGAACCACACCCCGACGACCCACCTCCACCATTCGCTCCAGGAGCTCGTCGACCCCAATGCCGCTGGCCAGGCCGGCGGCGACCACCGCTCCCATGCTGGTGCCCACATACCAGGCCGGCTCGAAACCGGCTTCCTTGAGGGCGCGGGTGGCACCAATGTGGGCGGCGGTCTTGGCCCCTCCCCCGCTCAGGACCACGGCAGCCGTGCGGTGGGTCAAGGGCGCCTTTTGTGCCGATGCGACTCGGCCCGGGCGTAGCGCTCCCGCTCTTCGTCGGTTTCAGGCAGGAGCCGCGGAACCCGCTTGGGTTTGCCCTGCTCGTCCAGAGCCACGAAGACCACGTGAGCGGTGTGAGTGTGGCGCTTCTCTCCGCTGCTGACCCGCTCGGCGTACACCTCCACCGTGATATCCATGGAGGAGTTTCCGACGTAGTCCACTGTCGCCGTACAGGTGACCAGAGCTCCGACCGGAATACGTTCCCGGAAGTCCACCCGCTCGATCCTCGCCGTCACCGCGGGACCGCCGGCATGGCGGATGGCGGCGACGGCAGCAGCCTGGTCCACCAGCGCCATGAGCTCGCCACCGAACAGATCGCCTCGGACATTCTGCATGTGCGGCATCACGAAGGTGGTGATGGACCCGGTGGAGTACGACATGGGACGGGAGGGCGGAGAGGCCGGAGGTTTACTAATAATCCACCGGCCTCAGATAGTATTCGCCGATCGCCGTTCCACTCAACATGGCGACCGTGGGCAGCCGACGCTTCCAGTGAGTCGAGTCGAGGCGCTGGCGAACCAGGCGGATTTCGGCCTCCTCGAAGCCGAGCGCCATGATTTCGGGAGCTTTGTAGCCCAGCAGAATCCAGTGCAGGATGGCATCAGCGCGGGGATAGGAGATGCCAAAGTCACCCTCGTCGGTCTGGCCCTTGATGAGATCGGCGCTGGCCGGCTTGGACACAATGACATCGGGGACTCCCACCTGCCGCGACAGCGCCCACACCTGGGTCTTGAAGAGATCACCGATCGGGTTGACTGGCGGCGAGTCGTCCGCGTGCCAGGTGAAATACCCGAACAGCCGCTCGGTCTTGTTCCCGGTGCCCAGCGGTAGGGCCCGGAACGCGGCCGACAGATCGAAGAGGGTAATCATCCGGGTACGGGCCATGATGTTGCCCAGACGGGCCGGATCGATCTCGCCACCAATTGCACCGGCCAAAGCGTCCACCGATGGGCTGATGTCAATGGTGCGGCTCTGGATGCCCAGCGCTTCGATGACCAACTGCGCGTGTTCTAAGCTCTCGTGGCTGGAGGTGCGGTAGGGCATCCGCACTCCCAGCACATTTGCCGGGCCGAGGGCCTCCGCGGCGAGATAGGCCACCAGGGAGCTGTCCACTCCGCCGGAGAGCCCGATGATCACTCGTTCAAACTTGCGGCGACGCTGGACCTCATCGCGGATGAACTCCACCAGCCAGCGCCGGGTCAGCTCGGGATCGATGGCCAGCGGATCCTGCCGGGGGTGGAAGCGAGCGGGTAAGGGAGGCAGCGTCGCAGCGGGGCGGCCAGTCCCCGACGCAGGTGGCCTCCGTTCGTCCGGTTCAGGAGTGCTCTTGCGGTCCCGCTGCCCACCTGCCCTGCTGCCCGCCCCCTTCTCCTTACGTGCCGCGTGCAGTGACCCGAGCAGATGAGGCAGTCGCATCTCGAGGTCGGCCAGGAGAGGAAGGTCGGTCCGGGCCCGGGTGATCTCCTCGAAGTCCAGCACCGCCGGAATGATCGCCTCCTGGAAGACCGGTGCCTGTGCCAACAGGTCACCGCGGGGGCCCGCCAGAATCGAGCCTCCCGGAAATGCTTTGCCACCCTCGAAGCCAACTAACTGGGCAAGGGCAACATAGACCCCATGCTCCCCGGCAATGTCCTGCGCCAGACGACTCCAGCGTGCCAGACTTACCGGCCGGCCGGCCGTATCATCACTGGTGATGACACCCCGGGCCGGGCTCGCGCTGGGCACGATAATGACCTGCGCTCCATCCAGCGCAGCCAGCATCGGGGTGAACGAGTGCCAGGCGTCCTCACAAATCAGAATGGCCGCCCGGCCCCAGCGGGTGTCGAACGCCTGCACACTGCGCCCGGCCTCCACGAATCGCTCTTCATCGAAGACGCCGTAGGTTGGAAGAAAGATCTTGCGATGGATGTGGCGGATCCCAGCCTCGGACCCACCGAGGGTAGCGTACAGGCCGGAGTTATAGAGCCGGTTGCTGTGGACCTCGTAGAACCCCAGCGCGATGTCGAGGGGACTGATGCCCGCTTCTTCATGCTGCCGGCTCAGGTCATCGAACAGCTGGTCGGCGGAGACCGCGAGTTCCCGTACTCCACCTTCCAGGAAGTAGCCGGTGAGCGCGGTCTCCGGCGCTATCACCAGCTGCGGTGGGTCAGGCCAGCCCCCCACCTCCCGGAAGAGGGCCCCCATCCGGCAGAGGTTCTGCTCGTACGCCCCTTTTTGAGGCCGTACCTGGGCTATGGCAAGGCGGAGCACATCTTAAAGGTAAGAGGTGGCTTAGTTTCAAACCAAGAGGAGGCCGGTAACTGACATGTCCATAGCACTCCAAGCTCTCAGCGGTGTGGCCAATGCGTGCGAGGTCTTTCCTCACCTGGTCACGGGAGGGCAACCCAATGCGGCACAGCTTCGGGCCCTCGGCGAGGCCGGGGGTGGCATCGTGCTGGACCTTCGGGACCCCATGGAACCGAGAACAGTGGACGAACCGGCAGTGGTGCAATCTCTAGGCATGGAATACGTGAACATCCCGGTTCGCGCCGGATCTCTCGATGATGCTACCCTGGATCGGATTCTGTCTGTCCTCCGCTCGGCGGGGGACCGCACCGTGTTTGTGCACTGTGGCAGCGGCAACCGGGTTGGCGGGGCTCTCATACCGTATTTCATTCTGGACCGGAAGCTGGACGAGCCGGATGCGGTCGATCAAGCCATGCGGGTAGGGCTGCGCAGTGCCGAGATGATGGAGTGGGGCCTGGATTACGCCCGCCGAAACCAGCTCCCCTAAGAACCGTAAGTGCAGGTATCCCACCCTCTGGAGCCGCAATGCATGGCTTGAAATGTCAGGCTGCAGTTGCCCTTGCC
>DASRIN010000057.1:0-2622 GCA_035649975.1 Gemmatimonadales bacterium | reverse complement strand
GGAGAGCGCGAGCCCGGCTCTTGGTCTCAATCCTGAGCATGATAGGCCCGCAGCTGGGCGATCACATCGGCGGTCCGAAGTGCCGCCTCGGCTGCCTCATGTCCCTTGTTGCCCGCGCTGCCGCCGGCCCGGTCGGCCGCTTGCTCCATGGTCTCGACCGTGAGTACGCCAAATCCCACAGGCACTCGGTAGCGAACCGAGACATCGTTCAGCCCCCGGGCCGCCTCGGCGGCCACGTACTCGAAGTGGGGAGTCTCGCCTCGAATCACGGCGCCCAGTGCAATCAGGCAGCAGTAAGCCTGAGACTCCGCCGCGACGGCTGCCGCAGCCGGCAGCTCGAAGGCGCCCGGAAGCCAGACCACGTCGATCACATCACGCGCCAGCCCGGCTTCTTGGCAGCAGGCCAGCGCGCCATCGAGCAGCTTGGCCGTGATCAGCTCGTTGTAGCGACTCACCAGAATGGCCACTCGCCCGGCGGCTCGCAGGCGACCGGAGAAGTCGGGCACCGTTCAGTGAGTGAAGAGATGGCCCAGCTTGTCGCGCTTGACCTGGAGGTAGGTTTGGTTCTCCCGATTGGCATCGGCCAGCAGAGGTACCCGCTCAACGATTTCCAGCCCATATCCCTCGAGGCCCACCAGCTTGCGAGGGTTGTTGGTCATTACCCGAATGGAGGAGAGTCCCAGGTCGCGCAGGATCTGGGCTCCGATGCCGTAGTTGCGAAGATCGGGAGCAAACCCGAGGCGCTCGTTGGCCTGGACCGTATCCGCTCCGCTGTCCTGCAGGGAATAGGCGCGGAGCTTGTTCAACAATCCGATCCCCCGCCCTTCCTGATCCAGGTACACCACGGCGCCTCTTCCCTCCCGGGCAATGAGCTCCATGGCGCGGTGCAGCTGGAAACCGCAATCGCAGCGCCGGGAGCCGAACACGTCCCCGGTGAGGCACTTGGAGTGCATCCGGACCAGAATGTCGGGCTGCCCCGCGATGTCGCCGTGAACCAGCGCGATGTGCTCCGCCCGATCTACGTCGTTCCGGTAGCCGATAATGGTGAACTCGCCATAGTCGGTGGGAATTCTGGCCTCCGCGACGCGATGGACCAACTGTTCGGTCTGGAGGCGGTAGGCCACCAGCTGGGCCACGGTGACGAAGGTGAGCCCATGCTGCTCGGCGATCTCGTGCAACTGGTTGCGCCGGGCCATCGAGCCATCGGGATTGAGAATTTCACAGATCACCCCGGCCGGGTTGAGACCGGCCAGCCGGGCGAGGTCCACGCTGGCTTCGGTCTGCCCCACGCGCTGCAACACGCCGCCGGGCCGCGCCCGAAGGGGAAAGACGTGGCCTGGACGTCTCAGGTCGGCAGGCGCGGTCTCAGGATTGATCGCGACGTGAATGGTGGTGGCTCGGTCGGTGGCGGAAATGCCGGTGGTAACGCCGAACCGCCGCTGGGCATCGATGCTGACGGTGAACGCCGTCGAGAGCTCCTCGGTATTGCGCTCCGTCATCGGAACCAGTCCCAGCTGGTCACAGCGCTCACCGGTGAGCGCAAGACAGATCAGCCCGCGCCCATGGAGAGTCATGAAGTTGATCATTTCGGGCGTGGCCAGCTCGGCGGCGCAGACGAGATCGCCCTCGTTCTCTCGGTCCTCATCATCCGCCACGATGATGATCTTGCCGTTCCGCAGGTCGTTGATGGCCTGCTCGATGGTACCAAATGTGCCCATCAGTCGTTTTGCAGTGAGAGGGAAGAGTCAAGAGTGAAGTGGAATGCCTAGGATCGGCTTCACTTTTAACGCTTCACTTTTCACGCTTCTCCTCCAAGAAGGCCCGCAGGTACTTCCCGATGGTGTCCGCCTCCAGGTGGACTCGATCGCCCACCTGGCGTTCACCCAGGTTGGTATGCTGTAAGGTAAACGGAATTAGCGAGATCTGGATGACGCTTGTCCGGGGCTTTGCATTTACCGTCAGACTGACACCATCGACCGTGATCGAGCCGAGAGGAATCGAAACCGCAGCCACATCCGGTGGTACGGTGAGATCCAGCAGCCGGGCATCGTCATGCTGCCGGACCGAGCTCACGGTTCCCACGCCGTCCACGTGTCCCTGCACCAGATGCCCCCCCAGACGGTCTCCCACCAGAAGGGCCCGCTCCAGGTTCACCCGGCGGCCGAGGCCGTACTCCCCGAAGCGGGTCCGCTCCAGTGAGGTGCGAATGATGTGCACGGTGAAGGCTGCGGGTGCAAGCGCCTGGACTGTCAGGCAGGCCCCGTCAACGGCGATGCTTTCGCCCAGCTGAAGATCGGGGTAGTCGCACTGAATGGACAGCTCGAAACCGGCAGGGGAGGTGGTTGCTCGGAGGACCGTACCCACCGACGTGATGATCCCGGTGAACATCAGCCTCGATCGAGTACCAGGAGCGTATCGTCGCCCAACGCCCGCCGCTCGATCACGCGCCAGCGTTCCGCCTGGTCGAGACTGCGGGAGGGAAGGCCAGCAATCGCCGGCACCGCGTGATCGCCCAGCCAGGTCGGGGATTGCAGCCAGTAATAGCGGTCTACCAAGCCGGCCGCGAGCAACGCACCCGCGAGCTGCCCTCCACCCTCCACCAGGAGCGACCGAACGCCCGCT
>DASRIN010000056.1:0-4640 GCA_035649975.1 Gemmatimonadales bacterium | reverse complement strand
AGGACCAGGGTCGCGTTGGTGAAATCACCATTGCCTGAGGCGTACGCCGCATGGCGCTGGGTACCCTGAGCCACCAGGTCCACCATCAGCAGCCCGCGTTGCGCAATGGCGAAGTTGAGACTGGTAGGCTCGCCAATGACGGCGGCCTCGATCTCTCCGGCTTTCTCCAGCGCGGCCGGCATGCTGGTGTTCCTGGTCTCTTCGCCGAAGCCGAAGAGAAGAACCAGCCGGCCGGCGTCGATGCCGCCGCGCTCGACCAGATCCTTGGCGGCGCACAGCATGGCGGCCACCGACGCCTTTGCGTCGCTCGAGCCTCGGCCATACAGGCGGTTGTCCTCGATGCTGGGCACGAAGGGGTCCCGAGTCCAGCCGGGACCCGGCGGCACGACATCCAGGTGAGAGACCAGCGCCAATGAGGGACCGACCCCAAACCCGCGGAGCTCGACCCGGACTCCGTCGCTGTCGCGGACCACGTCCAGGCCCCAGCGGCGCGCCACTGTCTCGAGAAACGTGGCCAGCTCCGTTTCCGACCCGCTGACCGAGGGAATGGCCACCAGCTCGCGCAGGAGCTCGATCTCACCCCGCAAGATCCACCCCGAGATAGGTCGCCTTCTCCCTGCGGCCCACGATCATGGTGCCGCACCCCACTCCGGTGAACACCTCCAGCAGTAGCGCGTCCGGAGCGCGGCCGTCGATGATATGGGTTCGCTCCACCCCGCCCGTCGCCGCTCGAATGCAGGACTCCACCTTGGGACGCATCCCACCGCTAAGGGCGCCATTGGCCATCAGGCCGGCGAGATCATCGGGGTCGGCAAAGGTGACCAGCGTGGACGCGTCGGTTCGGTCGCGAAGCACGCCCGGAGCGCCAGTAAGAAAGATCAGCTTCTGGGCACCGAGTGCGACTGCAAGAGACTCGGCCACGGTATCGGCGTTGACGTTGTAGATCTCCCCCCCATGACCGCCGGCCAGACTCGCGACCACCGGCACCATGCGGGCCTCCAGAAGGGTCAGCAGGACCTTGGGATCCACCCGCTCGATGTCTCCCACATGGCCGTAGTCCACCTCGCGCGTAGCCCCACCGTCATCGGCTACCGTGACCGGAGGCCTACGGGACGCGGTAATCAGCTCCGCGTCGACACCGCTCAGTCCCACCGCCGCGACCCGGTGGTCCCGCAGCGCTGCAATCAGCTCGACGTTGAGCTTGCCGGCGTAGACCATTTTGGCGACGTCGAGGGCACCGTCATCGGTCACCCTCCGACCGGCCACCATCCGGGGCTCGACCCCGAGCCGCCGGCTGAGTGCCGACGCCTGCGGCCCGCCGCCGTGAACCACGACCAGCCGAATACTCAACGATGAGAGCAGCGCCAGCTGGCCAGCGACCCCTGTCAGGATTTCCGGGTCGTTCAAGACTTCCCCGCCCAGCTTCACGACAAAGATCTGGTCCCGGTACGCCCGGACGTAACGAAGGGCGCCCTTCAGTCCCGCGATGCCCTGGGTCACGTCAATGGCCACTTGCACTCCCCCGCTTACTGCTCACACTACCCCCTTCCCGATCACGGGCTTCCCCGATCAGCTCCAGCAGCAGCGCTCGTTGGGCATGCAGCCGGTTTTCCGCCTGATCCACCACAGCAGAATTGGGCCCGTCCAGGACCTTGTCATCGATCTCGACGTTCCGGCGGACCGGCAGGCAATGCATCACGATGCCCTTGCCTCCTCGAGTCGACCGCAGCCGGGAGGACGTCAGCCGCCAGTCCCGCAAGCCGGCTCGCGCCTCGGCCTCTCGCTCGGGTTGGTCATAGAGCTTCACCGATCCCCACGACTTCACATACACGGCATCGGCCCCGACCAGAGCGTCATCGGGGTCGTCGATGATGTGCACGAACTCTCCTCCAGCGGCCTGCGCCGTGCGCCGGATCAGCGCGGTGTCCTCGGGATCGAGCTCGTACCCTTCCGGCCGGGCGATCACGATCTCCATACCCAGCCGAGCCGCAGCGAGCGCGGCGCTGACCGGGACTGCGGTCGGGAGCGCCTTCGGGTGCCAGGCCCAGGTCAGCACAAACCGCTTGCCCTCCACCCGACCGAGCTTCTCCCGCAGGGTCAAGGCGTCGGCCAGCGCCTGGCAGGGATGACGGCGGGCCGATTCCAGGTTGATCACCGGCTTCTCGCAGTACCGGGCAAAGCTCTGGACGATCGTGTCCTGGCGAGCCGTGGCCCAATCGCGTCCCCGAGGGAACGCGCGCACCCCAACCGCATCGGCGTAGCGGCCGAGCACCCGGGCAGCCTCGACCAGATGCTCAACCGAGGAGCCGTCCATGACCGCACCAGGCTCGGTCTCGAGAGGCCAACTGCCGCTCCCCGGCTCCAGGACTACGGCGTGACCTCCATGCAGGAACATCGCGGTCTCGAAGCTGGTGCGGGTGCGGAGGCTCGGGTCGAGGAAGACCATCGCGAGCACCTTCTTCTCCAGACCGCCCTGGACCTCACCTCGTTTTACCTGTGCGGCGAGAGTCAGCAATCCCTCGATGTCCTCGGGTGACCAGTCTTCCAGGTCCAGGAAGTCGCGCTTGCTCATAGTGGAAATGGCGCGGCCAGCCGCAGTCCGGCGCATTCGTCGATGCCGAGCGCCAGGTTCATGGCCTGAACCGCCTGACCGCCGGCTCCTTTCACCAGGTTGTCGATGGCGACGCTCACCTGGATCTCTCTCCCATCCGGGCTGGTGATCGCGTGAACCAGGGCATAGTTCGTTCCTATAACGTTGCTGAGCTCGGGCGGCGAGTCGAGAATGCGTACGAAGGGTCGGCTACGATAGCTGTCCCGGTACCACTGGGCGGCCGCGCCCTGCTGCACCGTTGTTCCGTCGCCTAGGAAAGCATGCAAGGTAAGGTAAATCCCCCGGACAAACGGCCCGGCATGAGCCAGCAGTCGTACCCGGGCCATGCCATCCCCGGTCCAGCGCCGCCAGCTCTCCAGAATCTCCGCCTCGTGGCGGTGGCCCATCGCGGAATAGCCGAACAGGTTGTGGGCCCGAGTCGGGTGGTGGGTGGTGGACTTAAGCTGGGCACCGGCGCCGCTCGAACCAGTCACTCCAAAGATCGATGGGGTGACCTTCAGTCCCGTCCGTGCCAGCGGGAAGAGAGCGATCTGCGCGGCGGTGGCGAAGCATCCCGGAATTGCGAGCGCAGAAGCGTGGCGCAGCTCCGCCCCGAGAATGTCGGCCAGGCCGTACTGAAAGCGGGGCACGAGATCCGGCGCCGCATGATCACCATAGTAGGCGCGATAGAGATCCTGATCCTGGATCCGGAAGTCGGCCGAGAGATCGACCACCAGTCCGGGTCTTGCCCTCAGGATTTCGGCTACCCGTTTGCTCGATTGCCCATGCTCGAGCGCAAGGAAGACGACATCGCACCCGGTGGCCGCTTCGCCTGGATCCGCGCCGGCAAAACAGGCAGACGTGAGCGGAGCCAGTCCCGGGTGCACCTCGGAGATGGGCCGGCCAGCCTGGCTCCGGCTGGTGACGACACATTCATCGATCTCGGGATGCTGCAGCAGCAGCCGCAGCAGCTCCCCGGCCACGTATCCCGCGCCGCCCGTCACGGCAACTTTCATCGGGCGATTGCGGTCGTGGTGGACCAGTCGCGGGTCGCGACTGTCGAATCAGCGCCATTGAGCCAGGGCTGCAGCGCCTCCCGCACCACCGTCACGAGGCCCGGGGCATCCCGACGCGCATTGTGAGCCGGCAGCTCGAGCTCCTGTCGGATGTAACCAAGCCCAACCTCGTTGTCGGTAGCCGGACCAGTGATAACAGTGATCGGCAGGGAAAACTCCCGGCGCATGAGCGTCGTGGCACCCCAGCAGGCAACCGGGTCGGGCGCGGCCATGACGAAGGCCGCCCCTACACTTACCAGCTCAGGGTCGCGGAGAATGTCCTGCACCCCATACTCGCCCAGGATCCCATCACCCAGCTCGGCCACAATGACATCCGGCTTGGCCGCGGCCAGCCGGTTAAAGATGCCCTTGGCCGTCGCGACGGTGACACCCGGGTGGGTGCTTGCCACGCCCACATCGTTGAAGGTGAGCGCCGTAACGGCACCGGCATCCAGCATGCACAGGGCATCTCGCATGAGTGATACGCCGGTCAGCTTGGCCCCGCCGACCCGGAGACCGGAGCGAGTCAGGCCGCGCACCAGCTCGGTTGCCGCGACGGTCTTGCCGGCGTTCATACAGGTGCCGGCGACATAGACCACCGGCGTCGGGCTTTCCAGCTGTTCGGCCGGAGGTACCGCGTGATCCCTGATGTGGGCCGGACGTCCCACTCGGTCCCCCAGCTCCGGAAACGCCAGCACGGCGCCGAGGACCTCCGCTTCGAACGGGCGGCCGACTTCGGCAGTGGCCGACGTGCAACGCCCGAGAATGCCGCCCAGGTTCAGCACATCGATCCGGTCACCCGCCTCGATGTGATCTGGGACCACTCCGGCGTAGCCTCGCAAGGCGCGCCGCGTGCCGAGGGTGCCCGCCAGGATGTCGCCACTGCGGAGCGACAGCATCCGGCCGGTGATGTCCTCTACCGTGTTGTAGGAGGACTTGTCTTCCAGGATCCGGACCGCGAGCACATACCCCTCGACCGCGATGATCTCATCACC
>DASRIN010000055.1:0-11006 GCA_035649975.1 Gemmatimonadales bacterium | reverse complement strand
TCGGGGCGTATCGAAGACCAGAACGTCCAGGAGCACCGGGCGTCCGTTGAGCCGGGCCGCGGTGAGGGTTTCGGTCTGGGTTCCGAACGGCGTGACGCTGTCCCCACGAGTAAGGGTCAGCTTCCGCACCACGGTGAAGTCGGTGAGGTACCGGGCCGAGACCGCCCTGGTGCCCGCCGCAATGGTATCGCAGCCGGTCGTACTCCTTCCGTCTGTCCCCGGCAATCCAACTCCTCCAACGGCCAGCGCATAGATAAGGAATGAGGCTGCGGTCATCTCCGGTCTCCAGGCTGAGGCTCCTTTCCATCTACGAGAGCTGCCGTCTCCGAGTTACGGGCACATCCCAGAAATAGCGAGGGAGGTTGCACGGGGACCAGCATGATCACTTAGGTGGAGCGACTGGCGGGGAACTCCTCCGGGCGCTGCAGCACTCGACGGTCGGAGCCCGGGTCGGTCGCCGGGATCAAGTCGGACGAGGTGGCCCCCCGGTCTCCTCCCCTCGTGCTAACGCGCCCTGCGGAGTCTCCCGCCAGTCGGGGCATTGGTGCCGGAATCCGAGCTACGGTGTGATTTGGCGATTCTGATGTCTCCCTGCCCCCGCGCTGGGAGCAGGTCCGAAGGGCACGTCAGTGCGAGGCGAGGAGACCGGGCGATCGGTTTCGCAGGAGCGTCGTTGTGAAGCCACCCGCCCGGGCTCCGAGCGTCGAGCACTGCAGTGCCCGGAGGAGCTGCTCCCAGCGCGTCACCTTGGAGCTTCCGAGTGCGACCGGCCAGTCAGCACCCCACGGCCCCAGCACGCAACCTTTTCTGCTGCCGGGTTATCCAAGAGCGAGGGCCTTCACCCTACTCTCAGGAGTCTCATGCCCGGCGGAATATCTCTCCCGTTCGTGTTCGCCGTTGTCGCCACCCTCCAAAACCAGACCCCCGCTCCCGCCGACTCGACCCGGTCCAGCCGGCACGCGGCCGCACCCGAGATCAGGGCCGCCCGAGTGCGCGGCACCATCGTGGTGGATGGACGGCTCGAGGAGGTATCCTGGGCCGCGGCCGAGCCGGCCACCCACTTCACCCAGACCGACCCCGTCGAGGGCCAGCCTGCCAGCGAGCGCACCGAGGTCCGGGTGCTGATCGGCGAGGACGCGCTGTATGTGGGCGCGCGCCTGTACGATCGCGAGCCGAAACGGATCAAGGCGGTGCTGGCCCGGCGAGACGACGCCGTCGAAGCGGACCAGTTCGATGTCTACCTCGACAGCTTCCACGATCATCTGAGCGGAGTGCGGTTCCGGGTCACCCCCGGTGGTGCGACCCTGGACGGGATACTGGGCTCGTCGGCCCAGGGCAGCGAGGAGGATGACTCCTGGGATCCGGTCTGGGAGAGCGCCACCCAGGTGGACTCGCTGGGCTGGACCGCGGAGATCCGGGTGCCGCTCTCTCAGCTCCGCTACAACTCCACTGCGGACGGAACCTGGGGGATTCAGCTCTACCGCAAGATCCTCAGGAAAGGCGAGGAGTCCTGGTTCTCCTTCGTCCCCAAGAGCGAGTTTTCCGGGGTCAGCCGGTACGGTCACCTGGTGGGGCTGGGTCCGCTTCGGGCCGAGCGGAGGCTGGAGCTCGCGCCCTATCTGCTGGCGCAGGGGTTGTCCCAGCCGGCGGTGGCGGGGGATCCCTTCCAGAGCGGGCACGAGTATCACGGGTCGGCGGGGCTCGACCTCAAGTACGGACTCACCAGCGACCTCACTCTCAATGCCACGGTGAATCCCGATTTCGGTCAGGTCGAGGTGGACCCGGCCGTGGTGAACCTGAGCGTCTTCGAGACCTTTTTCCCGGAGAAGCGGCCCTTCTTCGTGGAGGGGGCCGATGCCTTTCGCTTCGGGGGGATCCGGGCGTCGAACAGCTTCGGCTTTCCCACCACCTTCTTCAGCCGCCGGATCGGTCGAGAACCGCAGCGGAGTGTCTCGGGCGAGGAGGTGAGCTTCCTGGACGCTCCCACCGAGACCTCGATCCACGCGGCGGCCAAGTTGAGCGGCCGCACCCGAAGCGGCTGGTCCATCGGGGTGCTCGACGCCCTGACGGCCCGCGAGGAAGCGCGCTACGTGGATCCGCTGGGCGCCCAGGTGAGCACGCCGGTCGAGCCGCCGACCAACTACTTCGTGGGACGGCTCCGCAAGGACCTACGGGAAGGCAACAGCACCGTGGGGGTGATCGCTACCGCGGTGAACCGGGACGAGGAGAGCGCCGAGCTCAACTCCCTCCTCCGAAGCAGCGCCTATGTCGTAGGCGCCGACTTCACCAACTCCTGGTCTGACCGCACCTGGTCGCTGGACGGCTCGGTCGGATTCAGCACGGTGCGCGGGAGCGAGGAGAGCATCGCTCTGACCCAACAGTCGAGCGCCCGGTACTACCAGCGGCCGGACGCCACCAGCTACCACTTCGACCCGACCCGGACCTCGCTGAACGGGTACTCCTATCAGCTGGCGCTGGCGAAGAACAGCGGCCGCCACTGGGAGGGCGGACTGGTGTACCAGGAGGTGAGTCCGGGCTTCGAGTCGAACGATCTCGGTTTTCAGTCGGAGGCGTCGGAGCGCGGTATCTCGACCGCGCTGGAGTACAACGAGCGGCGCCCGGGGCGGCTCCTCCGCCGATGGGGCATCTTTCCGTTCACCAACCATCTGTGGAACTTCGACGGCGACCTGCTGTTCGGGTCCTTCGGGCTCATCTTCTCGGGGCAGCTGCGCAACTTCTGGGATTTCCAGCTGCGGGGCGACTACCAACCTCCCACTTACGACGACCGCCTCACCCGGGGAGGGCCGGTTGCGCGGCTGCCCCGGTTCAGCGATGTACGGGTCGAGGTAAACTCCGACAGCCGCCGAACCACCAGGCTCACGGCGAACTTCACCCAGTCCTGGACCTCGGCCGACGAGCATAAGACCACGGCCGATGTGACGCTGAGCGTGCGGCCCTCCCCGGCCCTGCGCCTGAGCTTCGGGCCGTCGCTGCTGCTCAACACCACGTTGTCCCAGTATGTCAGCTCGGTGCCGGATCCGGTCGCGGCCGCGACCTTCGGCACCCGCTACGTCTTCGCGACGCTGGACCAGAAGGAGCTGTCCATGATCACCCGCATGGACTGGACCTTCACCCCGCGGCTCAGCCTGCAACTCTTCCTGCAGCCGCTCATCTCGGCGGGAGACTTCACTGACTTCAAGGAGCTGGCACAGCCGCGGAGCTATGACTTCGCCGTGTATGGCCGAGACAAGGGGACGATCACCAGCACGGACGACGGCAGCGACATCGATCCCGGTGACGGAGGGGCGGCATTCAGCATACCGCCGCAGAACTTCACCATCCGCTCGCTCCGGGCGAATGCGGTGCTCCGCTGGGAGTGGCGTCCCGGCTCGACCCTATTTCTGGTGTGGCAGCAGAACCGCCAGAACGACGAGGCGTCGGGGGATCTTCAGCTGGGGCGGGACCTGGATGCGATCTTCACCGGCGGGGAGTCACGCAATGTGCTCGCGGTGAAGGCGAGCTATTGGTTGAGCTGGTGACAGAGGACGGGTTTAGCGGGCCACCTGTTTGTCCGGCCCCGCGCTCGGCTTCTCCCCGTCCGCAGCCATTACATGCAGAGCCAGTGCCTTGCCGGGGAGAGCATGCGGGCGGAGGACTGCTCCAGACTGTGACGGACCATGGGGGGATCAAATTACGAGAACGGCCGCCTGGTCTGCGGAGCCACCCGAGGCAAGAGAGAATAGGTGAGGACGTGACCCTAACCTCCGTAAGCTGCACGGGGGAAAGACGGAGAAGATGGAGAAACGACCTACTGGGTGCTCGCGAGCCGCTGAAACCGGGGGTCGCCGCGCAGCGGGTCGAAGGTGGGATCTACTCGGAGCCAACCGGGCGACAGGTAATAGGGAACCTTGAGCAGCTTCTCCACCCGGGAAATTGCCTTGTCCTTATCGCCAATCAGCAGATAAATACGAGCGAGCTGGTGCTGAAGATACGGCCCGTTGTAGCCGTCGTTCGCGGTCAACGCCGTCCCTCGCTCCCCCTCTCGCACTGCATCCCGGGCCCGGCCGGTGTAGGCCAAGGCGAGTCCGAGAATCACGTGGAGCTGGCCATCATCGGGGGTCGTCCGGAGTTGGCCCTCGAGGTTCAGGATGGCCGAATCGGCATAGGCCCGGCTCCGCTCCCGATTGCCTCTCAGCGCCCAGGTCTGCGCCAAGACCAGCCCCCACGCCCCCCGATTGTCCCCGAATTCGCGGGGACTGAGCCTGAGCAGCAAACGCTGCTGCGGGTCATCCAGGAGCCAGAAGAGGTCCCAGTAAGTTCCCATGAACGCCACCAGCGTCTCGGGCGCAATCTCTGGAGGCGTGGATCGGATCACCTCCTGCGCGCGGGCGCGATCGCCCTGAGCCAGATAGACCATCGCCTTCTGCTGCAGCAGGGTGAGCGAGCGTGGAAACAGAGCGAGGGCCTGGTCTATCGCCGCGAGTGCTTGCGGGTACCGCCGCAGGTACACCAGGGCTTGCGCCCTGCGCCAAGCGGTGACCGATGAGCGGGGATCGATGATCTGGGCCCCGGTGATGCTCGCCAGCGCCTCCTCCCATCGGCCTAGACTCTGTTCCGCCCTCGCCGCCGAGGTGAGCAGCTCCGCGTCGTCGGGCGACAGGCGCAGACCCAGGGCATACTGCTGCAGCGCGCTGTCACCAGCTTTGGGCACGTTGATGTAGTAGTCACCCAGGGCCAGCCGCCCTTCAGGGCGGGTCGGTGCCAGGATCACTGCGCGGCGCGCGGCGGCCCGGGATTCGGCAGCTTCCCGCGGATTGGGGGCGACGTTGTAGTGCAACAGGGACAGGGCGCGGGAGAGCTGAGCCCAAGCCAGGGCAAAGCTGGAATCGAGCATCACCGCCTTCCGATAGAACGGCACCGCCGCCCGAATCGTCGGTTCGTAAATCGAGACCGCGTTGGACAGCTCTTCTCCCCGGAGGAACGCGTCGTAGGCGGCCAGGTTCGCCGTGGGCGGTGCTGCAATGGTGCGACGCTCAGTCTCACCCAGCGCCAGGTCGAGCGCCTGGGCCACTCGGCTCGCGATGTCGGATTGCACCTGAAACACATCCGAGATGGTGGCGTCGAACGGCTGCTGCCATCTGGCCGACGACGTCGCCACCTGCACCAACTCAGGATCCACCTGGACTCGGCTTGGCCCCGCCCCGGTCTTGTCCCAGCGCACAGTACCGGTGAGGAGATACTGAACCCCGAGCTCCCGCCCGATCTGACTGGGACTCTTGCTCGTCTGCTTATACACGTTCGAGCTGCTCCGAGCGATGACCCGCAGCTGGGGCAGCGCCGCAAGCTTTCCCCGCACCGCGTCGGTCACTCCATCGGCGAAGTAGGCATCGCTCGTGTCACCCAGATTTTCGAATGGCAGCACCGCGATCTGAGTGATGCGGGAGTCAGGAGCTGCAGCCCGGGACTGGTGGAAACGGTCGTAGAGATTCCACGCCACTGCAGCCAACAGCAGCAATCCAACGATGATCGCGGAAAAGCGGGCGATCCTGTGGGTATCCGATTTCGCTTTGGACGGAGTGTTGAGGGCTCGAGAGAGCTCGCCGGCGCTCCCGAAGCGGTCCGCCGGCGCCAGCGCCAGCGCCTTGCCGACAGCCGCATCGACCTGCTCGGGCAGGTCGGGGCGAATCACCCGAACCGGCGTCGCCCGGGTACTCAAACGCTTGGCAATAATGGCCTGAGGGGTGGGGCCGGTGAACGGCGGCTCGCCGGTGAGCATTTCGTAGAGCACCGCGCCCAGGCTGTACACGTCGGTGCGGGCGTCGACCGTTCGTTCGGCTGCGGCTTGCTCCGGGCTCATGTACGCCGGGGTACCGAGACTCAGTCCGCTTTCGGTCAGCCTCTCCTCCGTTTCCGGGTCTCCGCCGGCGAGAGCGCGGGCAATCCCGAAGTCGCCCACCAGGGCATTTCCGTCTCGGGTGAGCAGGATGTTTTCGGGCTTGATGTCGCGGTGGATGACGCCGTGCTGGTGGGCGTAGTCGAGTGCCTGGGCGGCCTCCCCGATGATCCGTACGGAATCATCCACGGGTAGCTGCCCCTTCCGCCTCAGGCGATCCCGAAGCGATTCGCCTTCGACGTAGGGCATGGTAAACCATAGCACCGGGCTGCTGCGGTCTGGAGTTCCAGCCTTCCCGCTGTCGTGGACCGAGAGGATGTGCGGATGCTGTAACCGTGCGGCAAGCTTGATCTCTCGGAGGAAGCGCTCGGGCCCGAGAGTGGCGGCTAAATGAGGATGTAGGACCTTGAGGGCGACGAGGCGGTCGTGCTTGAGGTCTCGGGCGAGGTAGACCGTGGCCATCCCGCCGCGGCCCAGCTCGCGCTCGAGGGTGTAACGCTCACGAATGGCATCCTGCAGGCTAGTGTCGAGCTTGGCCACGGAAACATCTCGGGTGCGGTACCCGTCGAATCTGTGGTCCCGCGGAGGGCAATGCCAGCGGCCGGACTTGAGGGAGGAATGCGGAGGCCGTCTCGACGACGACGGCCTCTGTTTGACCGGTAGTGCTCTCCTGAAGTTATTATCACGTCATGTCCCCAGCCGAGCAGGCAATCCGTCTCCGCGAGCAGCTCGAGCGCGCCAATCACGCCTACTACGTCCTCGATGCGCCGGAAATCTCGGACGCCGAGTACGACCGGCTGTTCCGCGAGCTGCAGGCACTCGAGACCGAGCATCCCGAGCTGCTGTCGCCCGACAGTCCGACGCAGCGAGTCGGCGCCGTCACACCGACTGCATTCGCCAAGCACACTCACCGCCGGCCGATGCTGTCGCTGGCCAACGCGTTCAGCGCCGAGGAGCTAGCCGAGTGGGAGCAGCGGAACGCTCGGCAGGTCCCCGAGGTAAAGACCGCGGGCTACACCGCCGAGATCAAGATCGACGGCGCCGCGGTGAGCCTGACCTACGAGAACGGCCGGCTGGTCTCCGGGGCTACCAGGGGTAATGGGACAATAGGTGAGGACGTCACTCCTAACCTACGCACAATCCACGACATACCGCTTTCACTTAAAGGCACGACTTATCCCCGGCTGATGGAAGTGCGGGGCGAGGTGTACCTGCCCTACGCCGGCTTCAAGCGGATAAATGAAGCCCGCGAAAAGGAGGGCGAGCCGCCCTTCGCCAACCCGCGCAACGCGGCGGCGGGAGGGCTCCGCCAACTGGATCCCGCACTCACCCGGAAGCGCCGACTTCGAATGTTCGTGTTCGCCGTCGAAGCGATCGAAGGGAAACTGCCGGCCGCCACCCACTCCGAAGAATTGGAGCTGCTGGCCCAGTGGGGCTTCCACGTGGAGCCGAATCACAAACGGTTCGACACCCTGGAAGAAGTCCAAGCCGAGATCGACGATTACGAATCATTGATCCCCCAGCTCGACTTCCAGGCCGACGGCGTGGTGATCAAGGTGGACCGGCTGCACCTGCACGGCGAGCTGGGCGTGGTCGGCGGGCGGGAGCCGCGCTGGGCCATCGCCCGAAAGTTCGCGCCCGAAGTGGCCGAGACCGAGCTGCTCGACATCCAGATCAACGTGGGCCGCACCGGCGCGCTCAACCCCTGGGCGCTGCTCCAGCCGGTGCAGATCAAAGGCGTCACGGTGTCGCGGGCGACGCTGCACAACGAGGAACTGATCGCCACCAAAGACATTCGGGTGGGCGACCGGATCGAGGTGATCCGCGCGGGCGAGGTGATTCCCCAGATCGTGCGGCCGATCATCCAGCCCGGCGTGGAGCGAGGCGAGCCCTTCCGGATGCCGGACCGCTGCCCCGCCTGCAACAGCCCCCCCCCCCGGATCGAAGGCGAGGCGATGCGCTACTGCCCCAACGTGTCCTGCCCGGCCCGGGTGCTGGAGGGGATCGTGCACTTCGCCTCCCGCGGCGCGATGGACATCCGGGGCCTGGGCTACGAGCGGGTGCGGCAGCTGCTGGACGAAGGGCTGATCGAGAACGTCGCCGATCTCTACCTGATCACCTCGGATCAGATAGTGGAGCTGGAGGGCTACGCCCGGAAGTCGGCCGAGCAGCTGGTCGCCGCGATCGAGGCCTCCAAGCAGCAGCCGCTCTCGCTGCTCATCTTCGGGCTCGGCATTCCCCACGTGGGCTTCACCGCCGCTCAGTTACTGGCGCGGCGGTTCGGCAAGCTCGACGCGCTGGCCGAGGCGGCCCGGGGGGAGAAGCTGGACGGGATCCCGGGGATCGGACCGGTGATCGCCAAGTCGGTCAGCGCGTTCTTCAACGAGTCGCGCAATCAGGAGCTGCTGAAGCGGCTCAAGGCGGCTGGGGTGAACCAGGTCGAGCCCCACGCGGCGAGCGCGGACGGGGCGCTGTCCGGCAAGACCTACGTTTTGACGGGCAGTCTGCCGACACTCTCCAGGAGCCAGGCGACTACGCTGATCGAGCAGGCTGGAGGACGGGTCGGGGGCAGCGTGAGCAAGAAGACGGACGCGCTGGTCGCGGGCGACGACGCCGGGAGCAAGCTGGAGAAGGCGAAGCAGTTAGGCGTCGAAGTCATCGACGAAGCGGAATTGCTGAAGCGGGTAGGGGTAAGTGAGTAAGCGGGTAAGGTGGTAGCGCTTTGACTCGAGCTCTCGCGATCAGCTTCCTGATCGTGGCCGGTGCCCCTGCCCCGCATCACACCTATGTCCTGGTGCATGGGGCGATGGGCGGGAGCTACGCCTGGCGCGCGGTCGACTCGATGCTGACCCTCCGCGGCCATCGGGTGTTCCGGCCGTCCCTGACCGGCCAGGGAGAGCGGGTGCATCTCTCCTCGCCCAACATCGGCCTGGGCACTCACATCGACGATGTGGTGAACGCCATCCTGTGGGAAAACCTGCGCGACGTGGTGCTGGTGGGGCACAGCTACGGCGGGATGGTGATCGCGGGCGTCGCGGACCGGATTCCCGAGCGGATCGGGCGACTGGTGTACCTGGACGCGTATTTGCCGGATTCGGGCGAGACCGCACTCGAGCTGGCCGAATCCATCGGCGCGACGTTCCTCCGGGCTAGGAGTCGCGATGGATTCATCATCCCCACCTGGGAAGCCGACGATCGCACGATTCCCAGAGACGTGTCCCAGTCGCTCCGCACCTTTACCGACACCCTGCGACTGGTGAACCCTGCTGCCCGCCGGATCCCGGGGACCTACATCCTGACCGTCGAGGCCGGCAAGACATCCGACGCCTTCGACCGGTTCGCAGCACGGGCCAGAAAAAGAGGCTGGCCGGTGATCCGAATGACGGCGGACCATGTGCCGGAGCGCTCAGCGCCGGAGGCGCTGGTCAGGTTATTAGAGAGAGTGAGCGGTGAGAGGTGAGCGGTGAGCGGGCAGCCCCGTCTCCACATCCTGCACCGCTTACCGCCCACAACTGACCTCCTTACTATTCCCGCTTACCCCTTACCGCTCACCGCTTACTATTGAGGCTATGAAGGGACTTAGGCTGGGAAGACGGATGATTCACCAGCTCCGGGCCTCGCTGGAGCGCGACGCCGGGATCCAGGCCGCCACCCATCTCCAGGAAGCCGGCTTTGCCGGGGGCGAGGAGCTCTACCACGAATTCGCCGCCTGGCTGGCCGAAGAGAAGAAGGTGGATCCGCCGGCCGATCTCGACGTGCAGTTCCTGGGCGAGACGCTCTCGGAGTTCTTCGAGCAGGAAGGCTGGGGAAAGCTCTCTTCGATGCCGCTGGGCGAGGCGGTGATGGCGCTCGACTCAGAGAATTGGGCCGAGGCGCTGGACCATGCCCAGGTGGATTTTCCGTCCTGTCACCTGAGCTGCGGGCTGCTGGCCGATTTTCTGGGCCGGCTGTCGCAGGGATCGGTGGCGGTGATGGAGGTGGAGTGCCGCTCCCGCGGCGACGCTCGCTGCCGGTTTCTGGCGGGCGCGCCGGAGACGCTGGGAATCCTGTACGATCGGATGGCGTTAGGCGCGGGGTATCTGGAGGCGTTGACAGGCGGAGGGGCGGAGGGGCGGAGAGGCGGAGAATAAGGGATACCTCCGACCCTCCGACCCTCCGACCGCTACGTCGTCCGTTTCACCAGCCTTATCCCCCCCGATCCCGTCTCGATATCGATCTTCCCTCTCCCATCGCCGATGCGGCCGGTGAGGTGATCCCGCGCATGCCGAGTGACCGCAACCTCGAAGTCGGTCTCGATGTCGCCGCTCGAGGTCTCGATGTCTACCTCGGCGCCCAGGGTCGGCGGGACCTTGAGGGTGATGTCGCCCGATCCGGTCTCCACGCTCAGATTCCAGAGCTCACCGGTCAGGTCCGCCGTCACCGCTCCGCTGCCCGTCTCCAGCTGCACCTGTCCCGCGCTCATCCCCCCCGCCTGGATGTCGCCTGAGCCGGTCTCCACCGAGACCTGATTGCTTCGGAGATCGCTGGCCGAAACCTGGCCCGAGCCGGTCTTGATCGAGACGTCTTCGCCCCTCACATCGGAGACGGCCACGGCGCCCGAGCCGGTATCCACCGACAGGTCGCCCCGCGACTGGGTGACCCGGACCTCGCCCGAGCCCACGTCGATCCGGAGCTCGCCCCGGGTGTTTGAGGTGGTGACCGGCGCCGACGCGGCACTCACCGTGAGATCACCTTCCACGTTGGTAACCGACACCTTGCCCACCGCGAGATAGACCGAGAGCTGCTTGCCGCTGGGAACGGTGATCCGGAGATCGGCAAAGGCGTCGACGCCCCCTCGGCCCCGGATGTCCACGTGCCGCCCTTCCTCCCGGCGATCATCGTCGTCGTGGTCGTCCCCGAAGGTGCCGTCTTCCCGCACCCGGAGCTGGGTGGACGAGCCGCTGGAGAGCCGGGAATACTGGATCCGGTCGGAGGGATAGAGGAACCGGAGGGTCTGGTGTCCATCAATCTCGCTCCGGACCACCTTGATCTTGGCCCCCTCGGACCCGCCCCGGGTCACCTCGGCGGCGATGCCGGGGCTGGCGCCGGCCTCGATCTTGACCTCGCCGGCCAG
>DASRIN010000054.1:0-5347 GCA_035649975.1 Gemmatimonadales bacterium | reverse complement strand
CCGCAGGCCAGGGTGAAGCTGACGGCATCGAGCGTTCCCAGACTCCACCTGGAGGGCGGGGTCCGGCTGGTCACCAGCCAGAGCAGGGCCATCGTCGAGCTGGCGGCGAGGTGGCCGTATGCCACCGGGCTGGTTACCACGCCGAGGAAGGGCGCGCCGCCGCCCAGCACCATGCTGGCAAGGAGGAAGAGATAGAACGCGAAGGACACCAGGAAGAGCGTCTTGCTCATCAGCGCCAGACGCTCCCGCACGAACTCCAACCCGTTGGAGGTATCGAGTCCCCGAGCGAGGACGGCGCCACTCCTAGACTCGGCTCGACCAATCGGCGATGCGGACCTGCGAAGTGGGCTCGTCGTCATCGTTCCGGCTGGTTCGGGCTAAATCCCACTAACCGCGCAGACGGCGCAGAACTCCGACCGGCTGCCTCACCGGCTGGCCATTTACCACGCCGATCTCACGCTCCCCGGCCTGAATCTGGGGCTTGCTACAACACAACGTTGAGGAAGTTACATCGTCGGCCGCATTTCCCCCTCCCCGCCTCGGATGCGAAGCCGCGGGTTCACTTGCTCGACCGAGGTCCGGAGGTACTTTCACCAAAGCTGCCCATCCTCAACTTCTTGCCACTCGTGGATGCCGGTGACAGCTAGCAAACCCAAGCCTCAGTTTCCACCAGTCGGTCTCGGGGCCCTTCGCTCCGGCCCCGCGGTCACTATTGCCGTCGCCCTGATCATTGCCGCCTTGGCCTCGTCGGCTTACGCGGTACCCGCGCCCACGCTCTTTCTGCTCATCACGGTGGTCTACGCCGCAGCCCTAGGGGGCTGGAAGGGTGGTCTGGCCAGCGCCTTGGTCGCGCTGCTGTACCTCGCATGGCTGCTCACCGATGCGGGCCGCGCCGCTCAGTATCAGCCGCTCAACCGGACGTTGTTGACCATAGGAGGCGTCGCGCTGCCGCTCGGCCTACTCGCCGGCTGGGTGCTGCATCGCATCCTCCAGCGCGAACGAGCGCAGGAGTGGAGCCGGACCACAACGGAGGCCTACCAGGCCGGCGAAGCCGAGTCCCAGACCGAGAGTGACCGCCGGTTTCGTATGCTGGTGGAGCAGGTGCGGGACTACGCCATCTTCATGGTAGACCCAGAAGGCCGGCATACCACCTGGAACGAAGGCGTGCGGCGCCTGCTCGGGTATGACGAGGCCGAGTTCCTCGGCCAGCCCGGCACCATCCTCTTCACCCCGGAAGATCGAGCACGCGGGGAGCCTGAAGGTGAGCTCCGCACCGCCGCCGAGAAGGGCCGTGCGTCCGATGACCGCTGGCTGGTCCGCAAGGATGGTACCCGCTTCTGGGCCACGGGCATTACGGCCCGCGTGAAAGATGCTGCGGGACGACTCATCGGCTTCAGCAAGGTATTCCGGGACCGGACTGACGAGAAGGAAGCGCAGGATCGGCTGCGCGAGAGCGAGGAGCGTCTCCGGGTAGCACTCTTGGCGGCCCGTATGGGCATCTGGCGCTGGCACCTTCCCACCAATACCCAACGCGTAGACGGGAGCATGGCACGCCTCTTGGGCCTGGGGGATGGCGAGGTCGTTGAGAGCTATGAACAATTTCGCGAGCACATTCATCCGGAAGACCGGGACCGGGTGGATGCTGCCTTTTCCCATGCCGCACGACACGGTGGGAACATGCACGTGGAGTTTCGAGTGGTGTGGCCGGACGGGACCGACCATTGGCTCTCGGACCACGGGGAGGTGGTGCGCGACGCCTCAGGGGCACCCGAGTATCTCACGGGAGCCGCCGTCGACGTGACCGAGCGGAAACTGGCGGAGGAGAGACTGCTCCAGCTTCAGCGTATGGATGCCGTGGGGCACCTTGCCGGTGGGATCGCCCACGAGATCAACAACATGATGACGGTTATTCTGGGTTTCAGCACCCTCCTACTCGATAGACTTCGGGATGATCCGCGTGCAGCCGAGCTCCGCCAGATTCATCGAGCGGCCAATCGCGCGTCCGCGATTACGAATCAGCTACTGGCCTTCAGCCGGCGGCAACTGCTCCGACCGCAGGTTCTCGACGTCAATCAGCTGATCCGAGGAGCCGAGCACATGCTTCGCCGAGTTCTTGGCGAGGACAAGGTGTTTGTGGTAGAACTGGCCAACGACCCGATTCGGGTGCGGGCCGACGCGGGCCAATTGGAGCAGGTGCTGCTCAATCTTGCCCTCAACGCCCGTGACGCGATGCCGAACGGGGGAACCTTCACGCTCAGTGCCCGCAAGGCGACATTGCCGACCCGCGACGAAGGGAGACCACAGGAGGACGAGCCGCCCCCGGGTAACTACGTTCAGATCACAGTGAGCGATACCGGGCACGGGATGGATGCAGCGACCCGCGCTCGCGTATTTGAGCCATTCTTTACCACCAAACCCGTGGGTCAGGGGACGGGGCTCGGGCTGGCGTCCGTCTTCGGTGTTGTGCGTCAGAGTGGCGGCACGGTACGGCTGCAGAGCGCCCTCGGGGAGGGGACGGTATTCAGGATTTACCTACCTGAGGTGGCGGATGCTCCGCCGTCACCTGCCGATGCACGACAGACGCGTCGCGGTGAGCGCGCCAGTGGCACCGTGCTCGTGGTGGAAGATGAGGCACTGGTGCGTGACTTCACCTGTCAGGTGCTGACCGCTCATGGCTATCACTGCCTGGAGGCAAGTGATGGGGATGACGCGCTCAGCGTTGTTCGGCAACGCGGGGGGTCCATAAATGCTGTGGTGACCGATGTGGTGATGCCGAGCATCGGAGGGGGAACTCTGGCGAACCGTTTGGGCGAGTTGCACCCGGGGCTGCCGGTGCTCTTTACCAGCGCGCACACGGTCGAAGAAGTTGTCCGTCGGGGGCTCATCCCCCCGGATGCACCTTTTCTGCAGAAGCCGTTTACACCCCAGGCACTGATCGAGAGGCTGCGCAATCTTTCCGGCGCTAGAGACATGGAGATGTCTGACCAAGGTAGGAAGCCTTGAGCCCGGTGGCGCTCATCACCGGTCAGGCTCCAGGGCTGGCTTGCGCTTGCCCGAAAGAAGTGAACCCACAACCGTCCGGACCTCATCGGCAGTAAACGGCTCACGTATGATCGCCACGTCAGCGGGCAGTTGGGCCTCTATGGCTGGTGTGGACCGATCGATGTTGGCGATATAGAGGAATGGCAACTCGGGCAGGCGTTTGCGGAGAAGGTGGACCAGCTCGACCCCGGGCAGCCTGTCCACTCTAGTATTGGTGATAACGAGGTGAACCTCGTCAAGCGCGAAGGCCAGTTCAATGGCAGAGAGTCCGTCAAAGGCATGGAAGACGGCATAACCGTCCTGCCGTAGCGTCTGAATGATGAATGCAACGACCTTGGGGTCCTCGTCGGCGACAACGACGCGTCGTCGACCGGCAATCTCGGCCGAGGTGGGAGAACTCATTTATGAACCTTAGACCCGGGAGACATCCGGGAGTGGCAGGCAGCGGAGGGACCTCTACCTCAATATACCCGTTCTCTTATCGATAGGTGCGAGAACCGCCACCCTGTACTGCGGTGGCGGTTCAAGGCCGACTCGGAGAACCAGCGGCCTACACGAGAACCTGATACGACGCCTCTTCCAGCTCCAGCTGGGCCTGGTCGAGCTGCTTCTGGAGCTTCTTGTCCCGCTTCTGTTGCCGCCACGCGTCGTAACTCTGACGGGCTGCGGCAGCCTTCTCTCGCAGCTCCTGCTGCGCGTCTCCCAATCCGATGCGGACGTTGGCCCCGCTCTCCGCGTCCCGGGCGGCGGACTCCCGGAGCGCCCCTTCCGCCTCGTCCAGCTGGGCGACGAACCTTCTCTCGCGAGCATCGTCCCAGGCGGTCACCCTGCTGTGCCGGTCGGCCACATCCTGCCGAAGGCCGGTCCAGTTGGCATCCACCCGCCGCCGGAGCTGGTCCCAATCGCCTTGCAGCTCGGTCTTGGCGCTGGCCACCTGCCGGCGGATCTGATCCTGTCGAGCCCGAAGACCCGAGATTTCATTCATCTCGCCCTGGGCGTTCTTCGCCCGGGCCGAGGCCTCCATTTCGTCGAGCCGAGCATCCGCGGCGCGCATCTGCGCCTGGAGACGGGCGACGTAAGCTTCCTGCTGGTTCATGGTCTCCTCCCTAGTGGAACCGCGTTCAACACTTCCTCCTTGGCCGAGCTCAGCCGGTAGGCGCCGATGAGGAGCACGATCCCGCCGACGATGGCGAAGCCGGAGATCAGCCCCATGATGGCGGCCAGGGTGACTGGTGGATACATGATGGCGACCACACCGGCGATGATGGACACCACGCCGAAGGTCACCGTCCAGCCCCACGAGATACCCATGCGCCGTTCCACGATGCCGGCGTACACCGCGAGGCCCCCGGTCAGGAGCAGCCACCAGGCGGCCCAGACCACCGCGAACGAGAGCGAGAGCGCGGGATAGTAGTAGAGGGCGGCGATTCCGAACGCCGTACCGATGAGGCCGCTGAGCAGCAGCAGCCACCACTGCTGGAATACGGCGCGGAGATCGAAGGCATGCACGATCTGCACGATCCCGGTGAACAGGGCCCAGATTGCGATCACCAGGGCGAAGGAGGCGATCGAGTCCATCGGCCGCCAGAGGATGAAGATGCCGAGGGCCAGGGCCAGAAGCCCCCGCAGTACCAGGGCCCACCAGGTTCGGCGATAGGCCGATTCGAGAATGTCGCTAGCCATGATTGTTCTCCCGCCGCGTCCGCGGCCGGTTGAGATGTGAGGTGTTATCGTTGCGCTGAGCGCGAACCGGGACCTTGGCGGTTATCCGGATGCCGCCCCCCGTCAGGAGCACCGCGGCAAAGGCAGCGGCGCCGATGAGAAGGAGCGGGGTCATGACATCTATCAGAGTGTGGCTCATGGGCGCAGTGTCTCCTGCAGCCGCACTGCATCGGCCGGTTTCAGGGTGGTGCGAATGACGGTGCCGCCGTAGTGGGCGAAGCGCTGGGCGACCTGCTCCGGATCGCCGGTGTTGAGCAGCGCGAACACTGCGGAATCGCCTGGCTGGACCATGCCCCCGACCTGTTGCACGAAGTCGTCCGAAATGCCGTAGCGCTCCTTCCAATCCACGGCTTCGTCGAATCCCATCACCCCGCCCAGGGTCCCCAGGGTTGCGGCGTTGGCGCCGATTGCCGCCGCGGCCACCGCCGTGCTGGTTCCGGCGGTGAAGGGCGCCATGAAGAGGGCACCCAGGATCAACCCGAGAGCGCCGCCGAGGCCGGCACCCTCGGCCCCAGTGATAGAGATGCTCTGATCTACCCGCAGCTTTCCGTTCTCCCGCCGGTAGGCGGCAACTCCGTCCTTG
>DASRIN010000053.1:0-3317 GCA_035649975.1 Gemmatimonadales bacterium | reverse complement strand
CTTGGCTTCAAGGGTGGGGACGTCGTCCTGGCCGTGGACGGGCGGAAAGCGGAGCGGCCGTCCCACCTGCTGCGAATCCTCCGGAGCTATGGCGACACCGAGAGCTTCAAGGCCGAGGTGCTGCGAAACCGCAAGCGGGTGACCATCGAGGGGCGCCTGCAGGAGCAGGAACGATAAAACTACCGCCCTACCGCCCTACCGCCCTACCGCCCTACCGCCTTACCGCCTTACCGCCGCCTCCCTCACGATGTTCCGCAGCATCCCGGCGAAGACCAGCTGGTGGATTCCCCATAAGGCATACCAGTACACCAGCCCAACCAATCCGACCGGGTCGAACATCGCCGTCTGCCGGATGAGGCTGCCGCCCTTCTCCGGCGTGACCTCGAACTGCAGCCAGGCTCGGCCCGGCAGCCGCATCTCGGCCCCTAGCCGCAACAGGCGGTTGGGCTCCACCTCTTCGACCCTCCAGAAGTCCAGGGCATCACCGGGACGAAGCGTTTCGGGGTCCCGCCGTCCCCTTCGCATTCCGATTCCCCCGACGGACAAATCCAGCAGACCTCGCAACCGCCACAGCCGGTCACCGTAATACCAGCCACGCTCGCCACCGATCCCCGCGATGGGGCGAAACGCCTCCCGGGGAGAGCAGTCCACCCACGCGGCCCGGGAATCCACCCGGCGAGATCCAAAACGGACCCCGCCCCAGGAGCGGGGCATGCGCCGGGAGGAAAGCGCGTCGGACCAGCGGGTGGCCGCAAAGCTCAGGTCCTCGTTAACCAGCGCGCGAGCCAACGCTTCCCGGACCCCTCGCGGGCGTACCGCGAAATCCTGAAGCGCCCGAGAGTCGCGTACCACGGTCTCGTTCCGAACACCTTCGATCAGCTCCCGCCCTACGCCGGCGTAGAGCGGCGTCACCAGACCGAGCCAGAGACTGGAGAGTCGCGGGGTGAGCACCGGCACTCGCAACATCCGGCGCTCGAGACCGCGGAGCCGGCCGTACTCCCCCATGAGGTCGCCATAGGACACCCGGTCGGGGCCGCCGATCTCATAGATTGCGCTCCGATCACCCGGCAGATCCAGCGCGGCAACCAGGTAGGCCACCAGATCTTCGATCCCGATCGGCTGGGTCCGAGTGTCCACCCAGCTCGGCGTCAGCATCACCGGAAGCTTCTCGACCAGGGCGCGCACCAGCTCGAACGAGAGGCTGCCGGAGCCGATGACGATAGAGGCGCGAAATTCGACGGTAGGAACTCCCGACTCGCGGAGAATCCGGCCGACCTCCTGCCGGCTCGCGAGGTGGCGGGAGAGCTGGTTTCCGTGCCCCAGTCCGCCGAGGTAGACGATGCGAGCGATACCGGCGGCGCGGGCCGCGGCGGCAAAGCAGCGAGCGCCCTCCCGGTCGCTCTGGTCATACTCCCGACCCGAGCCCATCGAATGGATCAGGTAGTACGCGGTGTGAACCCCCTCGAGCGCCGGGCCGAGCGACGCTGGATCGAGCACGTCGCCCGCCACGACCTGAGTCCCAGGACCAACCCGGGCGCGAAGATATTCCGGCCGCCGAGCCATGCAGCGGAGCGGCCGCCGGCCCTCGGCCTCGAGCTGCCGAAGGACTCGTCCCCCCACATAGCCGGTGGCGCCGGTGACCAGAACCACTCCTTCTCTCTGGCTCACTCCGCCTCTCTCAACTCCCGGAGCTGGGCCCTCAGCTCGGGCAGCGAGTCCAGCACGATCGCGCCGGAGGCTCCCATTGGTTCTCTCAGGCGGTTTGCCGCGGCTCCGCCAATTATCAACGGCGTCCTCTTGGGCATTCCCTCCCGAGTTGCCTTAACCGCCGCCAGTAACTTTTCGTCGTTGGGAGAGTAGACGGTGCTGAGCGCGACGGCTCGGGCCTCGATGTCCCGGGCAGCCGCGAGCAGCTCGACGACCGGCAGGTCAGGGCCCAGATAGGTAATTCCCCATCCCTGGCCCACCGCGCTCACCGCCACCATCAGGGCACCGAGTTCGTGCGACTCGCCCGGAGGAGTCGCGACGACCAGCCTTGGCATGTCGTCATCCACCCGGTACGCCCCTAACTGCCACTCCAGAACCCGCCGGAACACCGCCGTGCTCATGTGCTCCTTAGCAACCGACAGCGCTCCGCGGGACCAGCCGTCGCCGACCGCCTCGACCGCGGGAGCCACGACCTCATCCAGAAAAACCGGACCGCCGAGGGTGATGGCCCCACGCTGCAGCACCGCCTGAAGCTCCTCGGCATCGAGGCGGCGGACCGCACGGAGCGCTTCGCCGACCAACTCCGCTGCGGCGGAGCTCTCGTCTTCCCCGGCTCGTCGAACCGCCGGCGCGGACGGGGCCTGCTCCTCCAGCCGCTCGAGTTCTTCCAGGGGAAGGCTGGCGATACGGGAGATGCTGTGGCCCCGGCCGGTGAGCTGGCTCAGCCGGCGGAGCCGCTCGACGTCGTGGTCGGAATAAAGCCGCTGTCCCCCCTGCGACCGATGGGGAGCCACTACTGCGTAGCGCCGCTCCCAAGCCCGGAGGACGTGGGGAGAGAGGCCGGTCCGGTTGGCCACCAGCCGGACAGGATGTCGAGGCGTGTCGAAGCTAGTGTCTGGATTCACCCGCCAATCATACCGCTGTGTCTAAGTAATGTCAAGAATTAACTTGTACCAGAGCTTGACAATCTGCGATGGAACGCACATTTTCCTAGACGATGGTTAGACAGAAACATTTCTCTTTTGTGAGGACGAGAACAATGAGAACGTCAGGAATACCCATGAAGCTCAGATTGCTTACGCTCGGGTTTGCTGCCGCCGCGTTCGCGGCCGGCTGCAGCGATGATAACAGCAGCACTGCTCCCGCGACCGAAGCGGGAGTGCGGGTGGTTCATGCCTCGCCCGACGCGCCCAGCGTGGATGTCCTGGTGGATGACACTCAAGTTCTGAGCGCGGTCCCCTACCTCGGCTCCTCCAGCTACCTGGAAGTCCCCTCCGGGACTCGGAATGTGAAGGTCAACGCGGCAGGCACCAGCACGACGGTGATCGATGCCGACCTCCCGCTGACGGCGGCGACCGATTACACCGTGATCGCGGGCGGCCTGGTATCGGACATAGCGCCGCTGGTGTTGGAAGACGATCGCTCGGCCCCATCGAGCGGGAACGTCAAGGTGCGTGCGGTTCACGGCGCGCCGAGCGCTCCGGCCGTGGACATCTATGTCACGGCGCCGGGGGCAGACCTTCAGGCAGCGACTCCCGCCCTGACCAACGTTCCGTTCGGAGCGGCTTCCGACTACCTGACGGTTCCTGCGAGCGACTACCAGGTTCGGG
>DASRIN010000052.1:0-3807 GCA_035649975.1 Gemmatimonadales bacterium | reverse complement strand
CCGCTGTGGACGGTCGCCCACTGAAGGCGCGGCTCACGGTACCCGATCCGCCGGCCCAGCTCGACCTGACTTTTCTCTCGACCACGCGGGACACGTTTGCGCCTGATATCTGGCTTCCTCGCACGTAGCGCGCTCCTCCTGGGCGGCTGTTATGGCTTTGCCGGCGGTGGACTGCCGCCGGCCATCAAGACAGTGGCCGTGTTGCCGTTCGATAACCAGACCCCGGAGCCGACGCTCACTCAGGAAATTTCCCGGTCGGTGCGGGAAGCCGTCGAGCAGCGGTTGGGGCTCCGCCAGGCGGCCCAGCCCCAGGCCGATGCCGTGGTGCGAGGCTCGATCACCCGGTACGAGCCGGACCTTCCGGTGGCCTATACCGGCGCGGACAGCGTCGTCACCGTCACCCGGCGAGAGGTGCAGATCACCGTGTCGGTGGAGATCCTCGACCAGAAACAGGGCAAGCCACTCTGGCAGCGCAGCGGCCTGACCGTCAGGGGAACCTATGAATCGGGAAACGAGAGCGACGGGCGGAGGAAGGCACTGGATGATCTGGTGGTGAACATAGTGGAAGGGGCACAGTCCCAGTGGTGAGCCTGTGGCTGCGAGGCCGCCGGGGTGCTGGCGGCCTGGGCTGCGTGGTGTCGCTGCTCCTCTTCGCTGCCGCCTTGTACTACGGGGTGAACATCGGCCAGGTATATCTCCGGTACTACCAGTTGATGGATACCATGCGCTCGCAGGCTCGGCTGGCACCCAGCCTGCAGGACGACGTGATCTCTCGGAGACTGGAAGCCCAGGCGGACTCGCTCCTGCCTGGCCGGCATACCCGGTTCAAGATTACCCGGGGTGGCCACCCGAACCGGATCATCATCGAGACCGAATACAAAGACCACGTCGACCTGCCGCTGTTCAAGCACACCTTCGTGATGCGCCCTCGGGCTGAGGAGCCACTCTAGCCCGGTGCACGACATTTCCATTCCGGCGTTGTTCGGCGCCCTCGCCGCCATGCTCGTTGCTGCCAAGCTGCTGGGTGAGCTGGCCGAGCGCGCCGGGCAGCCGGCCGTGCTGGGTGAGTTGGTGGCGGGCGTGCTCCTGGGCGCGGGCGTGCTCGGCGTGGTGCCTACGGAAGGTCCTGCGGGTGAGATCGTACACGTCCTGGCGGAGCTGGGAGTGGTACTCCTGCTCTTCGAGATCGGGCTGGAGACCGATCTGCGGGAGATGTTCCGCGTCGGACCGGCAGCGCTGGCCGTCGCAACGGTCGGCGTCATCCTGCCGTTCGCGTTCGGCTTCGTGTACTGGGCCTACGTGCCCCATCCCGACGGCGGTGGATCGACCGACCTCACCACCGCGGCCATCTTCGTCGGCGCCACCCTCACCGCCACATCGGTAGGGATAACTGCCCGGGTGCTGTCGGATCTCCGCCGGATGAGTACGGTAGAGGCCAGGATCATCATCGGGGCCGCCGTGATCGACGATGTACTGGGCCTGGTTATCCTCACGGTGGTATCGGGCCTCGCCGCTGGGGCGTCCCTCGCGCCGATCGGGATACTGCGCACCCTGGCGGTGGCAGTCGTCTTCCTGGTGGGGGCGGTCCTGGTCGGCCGCTACGTCGCGCCGCGGCTGTTCGATCAAGTAGTCCGAATGCGGGTGCGCTACGTGCTGCTGGTCTTCGCCATCGCCTTTGCCCTGGCGCTCTCCTCGATTGCGGCACTGGCCGGATCGGCTGTCATCATCGGGGCCTTCGCCGCCGGCCTCATCCTCTCGGGGACCAACCAGTTCGACACCATCGAGCGGGAGGTCCGCCCCGTCGCATCGATCTTCGCCCCGATCTTCTTTGTGAGCGTCGGCGCCTCGGTCAATCTTCGCCTGCTCGACCCATCCCGGCCGGGGAGCGCAGCCCTCCTCGGGGTTGCGGCCGTCATCACCTTGCTGGCCGTCGTGGGGAAGCTGGCAGCGGGATGGGCCGCGCCCTGGGTGAAGTACCGACGCCTGGTTGTCGGCGTGGGGATGGTCCCCCGCGGCGAGGTAGGCCTCATCTTCGCGGACATCGGCCGACGGGCTGGAATTCTGAACGAAGCCGTCTTCGGCGCCATTCTGCTCATGATCATGGCCACGACGTTTGTTGCGCCGCCCGGTTTGAAGGCACTCTTCGGGTCTTCCCGGGCTGAGCCGGTTTCGTGATCTCGACCGAAGGCAAAGTGCGCTCAGTGACGGAAGCCGTGGCCTGGCGCGCCCGCCAAACCGGGCCGGTTGTATTCACCAACGGGGTCTTCGACCTGCTGCATCCTGGCCATGTCGAGCTGCTCGAAGCCGCCCGCCGGGAGGGTGATGTCCTGGTTGTTGGCGTCAACAGCGATGCCTCGGCGCGCCGGCTGGGGAAGGGCAGCAGTCGGCCGATCAATGGCGAGGGGGCTCGTGCCCGGGTAGTCGCGGGCTTTGCCGCTGTGGATTGTGTCGTGCTGTTCGACGCCGACACGCCTCTGGACCTCATCGGGAGCCTCGCTCCCGATGTCCTGGTCAAAGGGGCTGATTATACTCGAGACGCCATCGTAGGGGCTGATCTGGTGGAATCGAGAGGCGGGCGGGTGGTGCGGGTTCCTTTGGTGACCGGATTTTCAACTTCTTCTATTGTGGATCGTCTCCGTGGCCCGTCCTGACAATCGTCGGCCCGACCAGCTCCGACCGCTCGCGCTCGAGCGCCGGGCCAACCCCTACGCTGAGGGTAGCTGCCTGATCCGCATGGGCGGAACCCTGGTCCATTGCACGGCGAGTGTGGAGACGGGAGTGCCCGGCTTCAAAAAGGGCAGCGGCGAGGGCTGGGTCACCGCCGAGTACGCCATGCTGCCCCGTGCCACAGTCGAACGAACTGCCCGGGAGCGGACTGGCCCTGGCGGGCGAACCCAGGAGATTCAGCGACTCATCGGACGTTCCCTGCGTGCTGCTATGAAGACGATGGCCTTTGGTGAGTTCACTATCCGTATCGACTGCGACGTGCTTCAAGCGGACGGCGGCACCCGCACTGCAGCCATCACCGGCGGTTGCGTCGCCCTGGCCGATGCCTGTGCCTGGCTGGCCGAGCGGACCGGGCAACCCTCGCCCTTCGGAAGGTTAGTGGCCGCCGTCTCCGTCGGAGTGATCGAAAATGAGGTTCGCCTGGATCTGGCCTACGCCGAGGACAAGGACGCTGGGGTCGATGCCAACATCGTCATGCTGGAGCCTTCGGAGTTCGTCGAGGTCCAGGGCACCGGGGAACATGCCACTTTCAACCGGGGTCAGCTGGAGACCATGCTGGACCTGGCGGGGCAGGGCATCGCCGAGCTGTTTGGGTCCCAACGGCAGGTGCTCGGCTGGTGAAGATCCTCGCCGCCACCCGGAATCCGGGCAAGCAGGAGGAGATGAAGCGGATCCTGCGGCCCCGCGGATTGGAGATTGTCTTCCCTGATGACATCTGGCTGCGGGAATCGTCGGAAGGGGACGCGCTGGAAGTAGCGGATAGTTTCGAAGCAAACGCCCGCCGGAAAGCCGAGTACTTTGCCCGGCTCAGTTCACTCCCCACGCTGGCGGATGATTCTGGGCTTGAGGTCATGGCCCTCGGAGGGGCGCCCGGAGTCCGCTCCAAGCGGTGGTCCGGTGCCACAGGAAGCCCGACCGAAGTCGACGCCGCCAACAACGCCGAGCTCCTGCGCCGGCTGGCGGGGCTGCCTCAGTCGAAGCGTCTGGCCAGCTACCGCTGCGTCCTGGTTTTTCTACGCTCGGCTAGTGCCGTACCCCTCATCTCCCATGGCGACTGTGTCGGTCGGATTTTGGAAGCGC
>DASRIN010000051.1:0-4083 GCA_035649975.1 Gemmatimonadales bacterium | reverse complement strand
CTGGCAGATCTATGAGCTGACCCGCGACCCACTCTCGCTGGGCCTGATCGGCCTAGCGGAGGCGGTGCCGTTTATTGCTTTCGCGCTGTTCGCCGGACACGTGGCCGATCGGGCAAATCGACTCCGGATCTCACTGATGGCACTGGCGGTTCTGCTCCTGTGCTCGCTGGCGCTGCTCGGCTTCACCCTGCGGCCTGGTTTGGTGGAGGTGGGCCGGGTCTGGCCCTTTTATCTGGTGATTTTCTGCAGCGGAATCGCTCGCAGCTTTCTGCAGCCAGCCCGCACGGCGCTGGGTGCCGAACTGGTTCCTCGCGAGCTGTATCCCAATGCGGTGACCTGGCGGAGCTCAGCCTGGCAGCTGGCCGAGGTGGTGGGGCCGGCCGTCGGTGGTCTGGTATATGGCTTCGGCAGTGCTCGGGCGGCTTATGCGCTCGATGCCGGTTTGATGGGAGTCGGGGTGCTCTCGCTGGCACGGATTCACCACCTCCGGCCGCGAACCGCGCCAACGACGGAAACATTCCTGATGAGTCTGGCTACAGGAATCCGCTTTGTGCGAAGTCAACCGGTGGTGCTCGGTGCCCTGACCCTGGATCTCTTCTCGGTCCTGTTCGGCGGTGCCGTTGCTCTGCTGCCGATCTTCGCCGCGGAAATTCTGCATGTCGGCCCCCAGGGACTGGGGATACTGCGGGCCGCACCCGCGGTCGGAGCGGTCCTGATGTCACTGGCCCTGGCTCACATGCCGCCTTTGCGGCGCGCCGGGCGCACGTTGCTGCTGAGCGTAGCAGTCTTTGGACTCTGCATGATCGGCTTTGGACTTTCCCGCGACTTCTACCTTTCCATCGGGCTGCTGGGCGCCAGTGGTATGGCTGATACAGTCAGCGTGGTCGTGCGGTCCACGCTGGTGCAGGTGCTGACACCGGACCATCTCCTGGGCCGGGTCGCGGCCGTCAATGCGATCTTCATTGGCAGCTCCAACGAGCTCGGTGCATTCGAATCCGGTACTGCGGCGCGGCTGATCGGGACAGTCCCTTCAGTTGTGTTGGGGGGTTTGGCAACCCTGCTGGTGGTGCTGGTGACGGCGATCAAGGTGCCCTCTCTTCGGCGGCTGCGGGAGATTCGCTGATGAGGAACGGCACGGGTCGTCCCCGTGAGCATCTGGCCGTTCTGGTCTGGCTCGCGCTCTGCGCCATCTGGGGCTCGACCTGGTTGGGCATCAAGCTGGGCCTGCGCGACCTCCCGCCCATCACCTTTGCGGGGATTCGATTCGCGCTGGCGGCGGTGCTGCTGGGCGGGATCGTGCTGTGGCGGCGGATCCGGCTGCCCGCGGCCGCTCGCGATTGGCTGCTGCTGGCCTACACCGGCTTCCTCAGCATCACCCTCAATTACGCGCTGGTGTTCTGGGGCGAGCAGTACATCTCCTCCGGACTGGCGGCGCTGCTCAGCGCCACCGTGCCGCTCTTCGGCCTTCCGCTGGCGCACTGGTACCTGGCTGCCGAGCCCCTCACCGCATCCAAAGTAATCGGCGTTCTGCTGGGGTTGTTCGGCATCGGGATTGTGTTTTCGGGCGAGCTAGGCGCCGGCGGCCCGCTGGCACTCTGGGCCAGTGCCGGAATCATCTTTGCGGCCCTGGCCACGGCACAGGCTGGTGTCCTGGTCAAGGCCCGGGGGACTCACATCGAACCATCGGTACTGGCCGGGGTGCAGATGGCCGGGGGATGTGTGCCCCTGCTGGCGGGCGGCATTCTGCTGGAAGGGAACCCGGTGAACTTCCACTGGACCGCGCTCGCCTGCGCCTCTCTGGCTTATCTCACGATCCTGGGCTCGGTGATCGCCTTCTTGTTGTACTACTGGCTGATCCGCCACACGGCTGTCAGTGGCGTTCTGATGATTCCGCTGGTGACGCCTCTGGTGGCGCTGCTCATCGGTGTGCTATTGGGCGGGGAAACGATCGGGTGGCACACAGTGGTTGGCGGCGGAGCCATTCTTGGAGGAGTGTCGCTGGCGGTGTGGAACGGTAAACGGAAAGCGGTGAACGAGATCAGTCTCTGATCCGTTCACCGCTTCGATTCCGGTTTACCGAGTATGGCTACGCAGCGGATTCGCCGGCCGGCCGAACTCTTCGGGTCTCGACCTGGCGCTTGAGCCAGTCGATCTGATCCTTGATCGTCTGCCGAGTGGCCTTGGCGGCAAGCCAATCCAGTGCCCTGGTGCGCTCCTCCTCGGTAAACACTGGAGAGGCCGCCAGGCGCTGGTAGAAGGCCACTTGCTTTTCGGTCGGCGAATACGGCCCGGGGCGCACCACCGGTTCGGCCGGCGCTTCCACTCGAGGCGACTTCGGCCGGGGCACCGCAACACCCCGGGCGGCTTTCATGGTGCCCGGCTCAGCGTCGATGACTCGGCTCTGGCCGGAACTCCGTGCTGTCGCCACGACCTGCGCCCGGATGTTGCCTGGGATGAGGCGGAAGCGCGCGTTCCTTGCCGCCTTCATGGCGCCGTGCTCATACCAGTGGGGATTGAGCTGCCGTCCGCGCTGACTCACGATCTCCTCGCCCGCCAGAATCTGGTGGACGAATTCACGGATTTCGGGCTCATTGAAGTTCTCGGCCATCCAGCTCAGATAGTCCCGACCTTCATCGCTGCCCAGGAGCTCACGATAGGTCTTGCCGCGGTACTTCTTGCTGGGAACCTTGGCATCCAGGTCGAGCTGGGCGGAGTCATAGTACAGTGGCTGCCGCTTGACGCCGATCACTTGGTCCAGCCGAACATCCTGTCCGCTGGGTGAGACCGCGAAGCGCGCCGCCTTGACCTTGAACAGTGCCTCGCGAGCCTCGCCTTCGCCGATCAGCTCGTACTGGAGATCCTCCTCGCGAATGACCTGGCCCTGCGACACAAGAGCCATGCAGCATTGGTCCACGCCGGTCTTTGAGAGGCCGACCACCTCCTGGCCGCCCTCCCGGACGACATACACCAGGTCGGTGCTGGCCACGCCCTCCAGCTCCTTCCGCAGTGCTTCCTCATCCATCCGATCCATCAGCTGAAAGGGATCCCAGGGCTTTTCTTGAGCTACTGACTCGCGCTCGGCTACCGATTCCGACATTTCGTTCTCCGATCCTTTAGTATGGAGCGGCCGCAGCCGCCCCTCCGATTCATATGGTGCTACAGGTAAGTTGAAATGTAGCAAATACTTAGCCTGTGTCAAAGAGGGTCTAAGTCGTGCTGTACCAAAGATTTACCGAAGGGTACCAAAAAGGAAAGGGCCGGACGTTGTCCGGCCCTCGAAAACATGCTCGGGTGGTTTACTCGTCGCGCTGCTTCTTGTACAGCCAGTACTCCGGGCCGGCCAGGTTCTCGGGCCAGTCATCCAGGTGGAGATCCCCCCGCCAGGCGCTGTCTGCCTGATCCTCGTCCTCCGCCTCTTGCCACGGGAGGTCTCCGCCCCTCTCCCATGGGCGCTCGTCCTGTTGGCTCATAGAGGTCCTCCTACCTGCTGGCACCGCACCATGCGGCACCATACGCCAAATGCCGGGCTGGGGGGCCCGGTTCTCTTACCTGGGGAGCCAGGATTGCAAGTCGCGGGCCCAGGCGCCCTGACTGCAAATCCTGCCCTTCCATCACCCACCCCCCGGGGCTACAATTCCGCCTCTTTCGTAGTCCGGGACGTGGCGCAGTCCGGTAGCGCACTGCAATGGGGTTGCAGGGGTCGCGGGTTCAAATCCCGCCGTCCCGATTCGACAGCCGTCATCCTCAAACGGCTCACCCGCGGGCTCATCTCACCAGATCAGGAGTTGTCGTGGCTCGTTTGTGGCTCGCGCTTGGCGTCGTTGGTTTGTTCGGGTGCGGCGACAAGGCCGAGGGCAATCGCGCGCCGCAGGGAGGCTTCAGCGCCGCCCTCGGGGTCGATACCACGGCAATGACCAAGACGCCGTCCGGCCTGCGCTATCAGGATGTTGCGTTGGGTGAGGGGAAAACTGCTACAGCGGGCAGGATGGTGCGGGTCCATTACACTGGCTGGCTGCCCAACGGAGAGAAGTTCGATAGCAGCCGGGATCGGAATGAGCCGTTTGAGTTCAGTCTGGGCGCGGG
>DASRIN010000050.1:0-2857 GCA_035649975.1 Gemmatimonadales bacterium | reverse complement strand
GGGCGTAGGACAGCTGAAAGCTCCAGCCACCGCCCCGGACATTCCTGCGAATGTGCCGAGCGACGTAAACTCCCGGCGCGAAAGTGACCGGCGTTTCCGAGGCAGTGGAGATCATACCCAGGCCGAACCGGAATAAAGCGCCGAGCTCCCAGCCGGACAGCGCCGGTCGACTCCGTCCCAACACCCGAACGCGCGGTTCGGTGAAAATCCAAAGAATGTTCCTCGCTCCCTCCTGCGACTGGTGGCTGAGACCCACAACGCAGAGGCCTACACGGGACATCCCCTGTGCGCCGCGGGCCGAGAAGCAGCCCTCGATATCGGTGCCCCCGGCTGGATCGGTTCCCGACGGAGCAGGCGCGCTGCTTTGGAAGTACCCGCTGTGCCAGCCCCCGGCCAGCTCGACGCCCGTTTCCCACCCTGGTGTATTGCGCACCTTTTGTCGGCGGCTGGAGGCCCTGACGTCCCGGTAGAGTCGCAGCCGGCTGGCAACATGCTGACCTGAAATCGCGATGACACGAATCTCGTATTCGGCGTCGACCTCGGGGTAGATCTCAGCGACGGAGGTGCCGCTCGGGGTATCGGATGTCAGGAAAGGATAGACCCGGGGTAGCTGAGTCGGCCGGATCACGCCATCGACCAGCCCTCGTATCTGCAGCGTTAGGTCAGGAGAGCTGAGCTCGGCCCGGTAAACTTGGCCTTCCTGAAGGAACACGCGAACGTACTCCCCAATCGCGCTGAAGTCGTGATCCACAACCAGGACGTTCGAGCTCTCGTTGGGAGTCTGCGCGGCAAGGCCCAAGGTATGGAGAGACGAAGCCACGCCTACTGCGAGCCATGCGGCAATAATCGCGGATCGAGACATCTGGTAACCTTGAAACCGGGGGATGTCTCGACGATTTGCAAATTGTGGGCCCTACTTGGCGGCGACCGTAGCCCCGCAATTGACGCAATGGCGCCAGGTAGGGTCCAGTTCGGTCTGGCAGGATACACATCGCGGACGGGAGAGATTCTGGCCGCACCCGGGGCAGAAATTCACCACTCGTCGGGCTGGCAGGGTGATGCCACAACGGCTGCAGCGTGAACCGGTATCTGAAGCCTTACCCCGCTGTGGAGTGGCCGGAGGAGGCATGCGCACCGGGCGCTTGCCCTTGGATGCGACTGGCTGCTCCACGCCCGACTGAGAGGCCGGCTCGTGCGGGGCATAGACCAACTTGGTAGCTCCATCCAGGGCCTTGGCCACCGCCCTGGGATCGAGGTGCACAACCGCGTTCTCGTGCCGCTGAACCACAGTCAAATCGGGGTTTGGAGTGCCAACCTCATTCAGGAAGTCGTCGGCTACGTCGTCGGGCCCGGTTCTGGCGAATCCACCCTCGCCGGCGCAGAGCCGCAGGAGCACCCACTCGTAATCCTCGCTGCTCTCCAGGCCGAGGGCGCGCCGGTTGGCGCGGTAGGGAAGAATAGAATTGCGGATGTCCCCCAGCAGGAGTGGCTTCTGCAGCCGAATGCTGTCCTCCGCGGCGACGTTGCGGACCAGCTGTACGAAGAAGCGCTCCAGATCGGTCAAGGCCTCACTCCACCTAACTCTCCGCCAGCGCGAAACTCTCTCCCGCAGCAATGCGCTGCTCCAGCCGATCGAACTCTGCATCCGGATCGTAGCCGGCATATGACCCCTTGGCCTGTCTGCCAGCAAGCCACTCGAGAAATTCTGATTGGACAGCACCTTCTGAGCTCTTCCGCTCCCTGGCGGCGGTTACGGCGAGCCAGTCCGCATACTCGTTCTTTGGATGCTTGGCGTGCCCGCGCACCCATGTCCACTGCACCTCGTGTAAGCGCACCGCCTCCGCCAGATCCTGCCACAGTGCCAGGTTCTCGATGGGTCCGGTCTTTCGGGTCCAGCCCCGGGCGGCCCAGCCGGACACCCACTCTCGCATTCCTTTTACCAGATACTCGGAATCGGAGACTATGAGAACTCGCAGGCGATTGCCTTTGGCCGCCAGCAGCCGCATAGCGGTGGTGGCGCCGAGCAGGGCCATCCGATTGTTGGTGGTGGCCGGTGAAGCGATATAAAAGTCCCGCCGCTGGATGCGCCGGCCGCTCCGGGCTTCGATCAGCCCCCCGGTGCCTCCTGGATTCTCGCCTTCGCGCCCGTTCCCGAGACAGCTCTCGTCCAGGTGAACGATGGCAACTCGGCTCACTCGATCACCTGGAAACTCTCCATCTCATCCAGCCGGAACGTGAGCTCTTCGCCGGTCATGGGAAGCCATCCGATCAGGGCGTCGTGCTGGTTGATGGAGGTGACCCGCTGCGCTACTACCACGTACTCGGTGCCTCGCCGCGTGAGTGCGACGCGGAGCCCATCACGAGCGGCCCGCTCGAGCTGATCCATGCGGTCTGTCGTCCAACGCAACGTCGACATCTAGATCTAACCTTTCCATGACTTGTCACGGCTGCCGCCGCCGCACCCGAATAGTGCCCGGTTCACCGGCCACGATGCGGCCGATGATCGCGGCAGCAGGAGTGTGTTCCTCCCGTAGCGCGGCCAGGAGAGCCGTCTCGTTCTCGGAAGGTACCACCAGCAGGAGACCGCCGGAGGTTTGAGCATCGACACAGAGATACCGTTCCTCGAGACTCAGGTCCGGAGACCACTCGACCCGGGTAGCGGCTTGAAGATTTCTTTCGGTCCCGCCCGGAATCACTCCGCGAGACGCCAGATTTCTGGCGTGGGGCAAGATGGGAATAGCCTCGAACGCCACCTCGGCAGCAACTTTGCTGGCCTCCAATATCCCGGTCAGGTGGCCAATCAGTCCGAAGCCGGTGATATCCGTGGCGGCACTGACGCCGACCTTGAGCGCCGCTC
>DASRIN010000049.1:0-3242 GCA_035649975.1 Gemmatimonadales bacterium | reverse complement strand
TACATTACCGGCAGGTTCGGATGACGGTCAGCGAGGTGGCCTTGCGAACAACTCTTGGCACGAGAGCGGCGCACCGCCCAGCAGCCCCGCCGCCCAGCAGCCCCGCCGTCGTTGTCAACGACTTCTCTTTCTTCTATGGGCCGCGGCAGGCGCTCAAGAACCTGAACTTTGCCATCGAGCGGAAGGCGGTCACCGCCATCATCGGACCCTCCGGTTGCGGCAAGAGCACGTTTCTCCGGTCCATCAACCGGCTCAACGACCTCATCCCCGGGATCCGCCACCAGGGCGACATTCTGGTGGAGGGGACCTCGGTCTACCGGCCGGGCAACGACCTGGTGTCGCTGCGGCAACGGGTGGGCATGGTCTTTCAGCGGCCCAACCCGTTTCCCAAGACGGTGTTCGAGAACGTGACGTATGGTCCGGCGCTCAACGCGCTGGTGAGCAAGCGGGACCTGCCCGATGTGGTGGAGCGCTGTCTCCGGCAGGCCGGCCTGTGGGACGAGGTGAAGGATCGCCTGGACGAGCCGGGTACTGGCCTGTCGGGTGGGCAGCAGCAGCGGCTCTGCATTGCGCGGGCGCTGGGCAACCAGCCTGAGGTACTATTGATGGACGAGCCCTGCTCCGCGCTCGATCCCATCGCCACCCAGCGGATCGAGGAGCTGATCTTCGACCTCAAGCAGGACTACACCATCGTGATCGTCACCCATAACATGCAGCAGGCGGCGCGGGTGTCCGACTATACCGGATTCTTCGACCGGGGCGAGCTGATCGAGTTCGATGAGACCGAGCGGCTCTTCACCAAGCCGGCGCACGAGCGTACCGAAGCCTATATCACCGGGAGGTTCGGATGAGCTTCGACGTCCACCGGCATTTCCACGACGAGCTGAGCCACGTGAAGGCTCGTCTGCTCACTATGTCCGGCGAAGCCGAGGCGGCGCTGGGACTCGCCGTAGAGGCCCTGTTGGAGCGGGACAGTGAGAAGGCCCGCCGGGTGATTGCGGGCGACCGGGTGATCGACGCCATGGAGGTCGAGATCGAGGAGCAGTGCGTCAACCTGCTGGCGCTGCAGCAGCCCATGGCGCGGGACCTGCGCATGCTCACCTCGGCGCTCAAGATTGCCAACGACCTCGAGCGGGTGGGCGACCACGCGGTCAACATCGCCCAGTCCACCGAGCGCCTCCTCCAAGCCCGGCCGATCGCGCCCGAGCCAGAGATCATCGAGATGGCCCGGCTGGCGCGGGAGATGCTGTCCGACGCGCTGGAGGCGTTCATTCGGGGTGATGCCGCCGGTGGGCGGGAGGTCTGCCGCCGGGACGACAAGGTGGATGCGTTGCACGGGTCGGTATTCCGGATCCTGCTCACCCACATGATGGAAGACCCCCACACCATCGGGGCTGCCATGGAACTGTTCCTGGTGAGCCGCAACCTGGAGCGGGTAGCCGACCTCGCCACCAACATCGGCGAGGACGTGGTCTTTCTGGTCGAGGGCCGCTCCATCAAGCACCATGCCGAGGACCGGGGAGAGGCTCGGGAGAGCGCGACGACCTTCGGAAAGTGAATCCTCCAGGGCGGCTCGCCGCCATCGATGTCGGATCCAATACCATCCTGCTGCTCATCGCGGAGTACGATCCCACTTCCGGCCTCAAGGTCATCGAACAAGCCGAGGACCAGCCGAGACTGGGGGCCGGGCTGGGAAATACCGGCCGGCTCAGCGAGCAGTCCATGGCGCGCGCGCTACAGAGCCTGGTTCGGATGCGGGATCTCTGCCGCTCGAGCGGCGTGAGCCGGCTCCGTGCGGTAGCAACCGCTGCGATACGTGAAGCCGTGAACGGCCGGGAGTTCGTTCGCCGCGCGCGGGAGCATGACATCCCACTCGAGGCGATCTCACCCGAGGCAGAGGCCGCGTTGGCCTACCGTTCAGCCACCTACCACTTTCCCGACGCGCCCCGAGTGCTGGTCGCCGACATCGGCGGGGGCAGCCTCGAGCTGATCGGCGGCGAGGATGGCAGAATCGAGTTGATCCGTTCCCTGCCGCTCGGGGCGGTCAGGCTGACCGAACTGGCTCTGCCTCTGCCCGAGCTTCGAGACCGGGTCCGCGCCGCGTTGGCTGAGGCGGTGCTGGAACAGCAGTGGGTGGGAGCTCAGGTTATCGGTTCGGGCGGGACGTTTGCGACGGCGGCGGCGATGAGGCAGGCCCGGCGCGGATCACTGAGCCAGTCCATTCAAGGGACCGAAGTCGGCCGGGAAGAATTGGAGGACTTGATCACCACCCTGAGCGGGATGAGTCCCGAGCGGCGGCGGCAGGTTCCAGGCCTAGCGGCGGAGCGGGCGGACATCATTGTGGCGGGCCTGGTGGTGGCGGCGGAACTGCTCGACATCCTCGAGTCAAGCAGCGTGCGCATTAACCAGTACGGCCTACGGGAGGGCATACTGCTTGATCTAGTTGGTAGTCCTAGTCGCTAGTCCCTAGTCTCTACTCAGCAGTCCAGACTCCAAGTCAAAGAGTCTCCGGTCGGGACCCGCTACAAGAGTTGCGCCTAACGACTAGGGACTAGCGACTAGGGACTAGCGGCTAGGGACTACTCCCCATACGGAATCCAGATATTCTTGACCTGCGTCGCCTGTTCCAGAAATTCTTCGCCCTCTCCTACCTGAGCATCCGACCAGTCCCGCCGCTCCCCCAGATCCACCCAGGTGCGCTTCATGTTGCCGGCCGAGAGCCGCTCCACCTCGGCTGACGTTTCCTGGTTTCCGAAGTACCAGATCCCATCCACATCGTCGTGGGCCGCGAGCACTCGGGCGAGCTCGTCCCGAACTCCGGTCACGATGTTCAGGACCCCGCCGGGCAGGTCGGACGTGTCGAGCACTTGGTAGAGATCGGTGGCCAGGAGCGGGGCCAGGTCGGAGGGAATGGCGACGACGGTGTTCCCCATCGCGATGCCCGGCAGCACCGTGGAGACGAAACCGAGCAGGGGCCATTCTGCGGGAGCAATCACGCCCATGACGCCGATCGGCTCCGGCATGGCAAGGGTGACGTTCCGGAATGGCGTGTGGTGCACCGCACCGTCGTACTTATCGGCCCATGCGGCATAGCTGAAGATGCGCTCCACCGTGAGCTCGACCTCCCGCTTCGCCTCCGCGTTACTGGAGCCGAACTCGATCAGACGGCGGGCGAACTCATCGGCACGGGCGGCGAGGTTCTCCGCCAGGTAGTACAGCACCTGAGCCCGCTGATGCGCAGT
>DASRIN010000048.1:0-2295 GCA_035649975.1 Gemmatimonadales bacterium | reverse complement strand
AATGTGAGCGAGAACCGCTGCTTCATTGCGGGGTCCACATGGTAATCTTCACGTGAGAGTCGAACAGGTTGTGCGTGGCCCCGACGATGGCTCCTGCGCGATTGATAGCCCATGCTTGATTCTCTTGTTCCGCTATTCCCGGCAGTCGAGGTAGCAGGGTGACTTCTCCGCCGGCCAGGACGAAGCTTCTGGGCCCGACAGAGCCAACGACCCGCCCCGCCCGAATATCCATAGCCACGCTCGGCGTTCCCACGGGCAAGTTCCTCATTACCCCGCCGGAGTAGCGGAAGGCGCGGTTGTTCCTTTCTCCGACCACAACCCCCAACGGGTTGATCGCTAAGGCCGTGCCCGTGCTGGTTGGACTGCCCGGAAGCAGATCCCGCATGGTTCCGTTCTGCCACAGGAATGGGTGCCGGACGCCCTTGCTGGTTTCGCTCCAGCCGACCACCTGTCCCCCATCATTGATGTCCAGCGCCGCGCTGCTGAATCCGCCCAGGGTGCCGAGATCGGTCATCACCCCGTTGCGCACCAGAAACGCATGGGTGATGCGGTTGCCTTGGGGGTCTCGAGGGTTGCCGGTCAGCTGGCTCGATCCCACGATGTGACCATTGTTGTTGATGGCGAAGGCGCGGCTGTCGCGGCCGCCCAGGGAGCCGAGGTTTTTCATGACCCCGTTCTGCCAGCGGAAGGCCCGTATCCTGTCGAAGCTGGTTTCGCCGGCGCCGACCACCTGCCCCAGGTCGTTGATGTCGAAGGCTTGGGTCTCGAAGCCGCCCAGGCTGCCAAGATTGGTGCTGACGCCGTTCTGCCAGATAAAAGCAATCAATGCGTCATCCGGACGGCGAAACCATCCCACCACCTGCCCGGCATCATTGATGCTGGTCGCCGCCCCACCTTCTCCGACATCCCGTATCGCCAAGTCCTGGACCGAATAACTCGCCGCCGCGGCTGCCGACTGGCTTGCAGGCTCCTGTGGCTCAGTGGGCGTTGTGCTCTCATCGCAAGCGCTGAGGGCGAGCACGCTCAGCGTGAACACCAGTCTCACCGGAGCGATGTGACGGCTCATGGATCCCCCTGCGGGAAGATGTAAGTGTGGGACGGCCCTGGACCTCCGGAGTCTGGCATTGCCCGGTCAAGTAACTGTCAAGCGCGAGTGAGAAGGATCTGGGGCTGACTGCGTCAATCTCCAAGACAATCTCGCTTGGAGATCATATGCCGCGGCTGCTCCCGTCCCTGTACCCTGCCTTCGCCCTGCTTGCCATGGCCCTCGCCTGTGGATCGGGTGGGGACTCCTCCACCGGCCCCAACGATCCACCCGCCGCCAGTAACCTGCCGGCCGAGCTGCTCGGCGAATGGCACTACCAGTTCATCGGGGTTCCGAACTGCGACCCGGACACCGGCCAGTGCGTGTCCACCGCCAACCAGAGCGAGACGCTCACGCTCTCCTCCAATGGCCGCTTCGAGCACGTGTTCGTGGGCGAGTCGAACTTCCCCCCCTGCAACATGGAAGTGCTGCATGAGTCCGAGGGTACCGCCGAGGTGCAGGGCTCCAACCTGTTGCTCCACATCGGCACCGGCACAACCCGGGTGACCAACACCTGCGGTGACAATGAAACCAACGACGAGGCGGGCGAGACCGACACCTATACCTGGGCGCTCAGCGACGCCAGCGGGGCCCTGCAGCTCACCCTGACCAACGACCAGGGAACGGAACTCGGTCCGTTTGATAAGAAAGAGTGAGCAGTCGGAGCTGGATGTTGCGCCGGGCGCTGCAGGACCCGGCCCATGAGGACCGGGCTCAACGCTCGGAGCCCGGAAACGGCCCCGGTCTCCTCGCCTCGTGCTGACGCGCCCTCCAGAGCTGCCCCCAGCGCCGCGGGCAGAAGCCGCACCTCAAATGGCTTCCTTTGGCCGCGACTGGCGGGGGACTCCGCAGGGCGCGTCAGCACGAGGGGAGGAGACCGACGCGACCGTACCAGGAGCTATGGCTGCGCATCGAAGCCCGTCGGGCTCCGACCGTCGAGTGCTGCAGCGCCCGGGAGGAGTCCCCGCCAGTCGCCCATCTACCACCGAAGCTTTCGTCTAACGACATGGCGAGAATCAGAGGCCGGTCGATGCGTCAAACGGGTAATGCTCCCGCTTGTGGTGTGACGGCTCGAATACCCAAGGAGAAACCCATGGTGACCCCATACTGGCGACTCACCGCGCTGACCCGGCTCGCGGTGGCGACGCTCCTGGCGCTTGTGCTTGCCACGCCGATCTCCGCGCAGGTCAATTTCAGGAAGCCGCTCAGCC
>DASRIN010000047.1:0-2861 GCA_035649975.1 Gemmatimonadales bacterium | reverse complement strand
CAAATCCCTGAGGCCCATCCCCGCATAGCGGGCCGGCGCTGCCGCCACGATGTGGGGCAGAACTTCGCTGAGTGGCGCGTTCCGGTCGTAGTCGGCCTTGAAATCCAGAAGGGTGTTGAGCAGCGTCCCCCACTTGCCCTTGGTGACGCCCACGGAAAAGAGGAACAGCACCATATGATCGGTGGTACGCGACGGGACGATGCCATGCCGGCCGAGGTATGCCGTGACGATGTCCGCCGGAATGCCTTGGCCGTCGAGCTGTCCGTCCCGCTTCATGCCCGGGCACACGATGCCGAACTTGATCGGATCGAGCAGGCACCAGTTCTCGGCGATGCGCTCGAAGCCGTGCCAGCTCTCACCTGGACGCAGGACCCAGTAGCTGGGATCCGTCGCCAGCAGCTTGGCCGGCACCTCATGGAAGGGGATTCGCTTCCCGGTCTTGGGGTCCCTAACTTCCTCCGCATTCCAGGGGGCAAAGAACCAGTCTTTCCTGCCGAGGAACTCCTGGTGGACCCGCGCCACGGCCAGCCGGCATGCCACCGCCTCGTTGATGACGTCCTGAGTCAGGACCTGTCCTCCCGGCCCGTCCATCATTGCGGCCGCTACATCGTTCGAGGCGATCAGAGCATACAGCGGTGACGTGCTTGCCTGGGAGCAGTAGGCCTCGTTGAAGCGACCGTGATCGATCGCTCCCCGGCCATCCCGGATGTGGATGAACGAGGTCTGGGACAACGCGGCCAGCAGCTTGTGAGTGGAGTGGGTGGCAAAGACGGTGGGACCATCGGTCGGATGCTCGTCCGGGTTTCCCCGCATGGCGTAACGGTCGGTGTACATCGGATTGAACCGGGCGTAGCCGTACCACGCCTCGTCGAAATGGACCCGGTCGACGCTCTGAGCCAGGCGCGCCTCGGCGTCAGCCGCGTGGTAACACATCCCGTCGTAGGTGCAGTTGGTGACAACAGCGTAGACCGGGCGCTGGCTAGAGGCGTTCTTCACCAGCGGGTTCGCCGCGATGCTCTTGGCGATCGCGGCGGGCTCGAGCCGCTCCGGAGGGATCGGTCCGATGATACCATACCGGTTCCGAGTAGGGCTGAGGAACACGGGAATCCCGCCGGTGAGCACCAGCCCCTGCTCGATGGACTTGTGGCAGTTTCGGTCGCAGAGGGCGATCTCGCCATCGCCCACACATGCCGACATAATGGCCCGATTCGAGGCCGAGGTCCCATTGAGGACCGAATAGGAGCGGTGGGCACCGAACACCTTGGCGGCGTAGCGCTCACTTTCGCCGACCGGGCCGCTGTGGCCCAGTAGTGAGCCGAGTGCCGCCCGCTCGATCCCCATATCGGTGCGGAAGAGGTTTTCCCCGTAGAAGTCGAAGAACACCCGTCCCACCGGCGACTTGAGAAACGCAATGCCGCCCTGGTGCCCGGGCGCGGCCCAGGAGTACTCCCGCTCCCGATCGTAGCGTGCCAGCGCCGCGGCGAAGGGCGGCAGCAGACCTTGGAGGTAGCGCTCGATCGCCGCCTGCGTCCGACCGGCGATAAAAGCCGCCGTGTCCTCCAGCAGCCAGATGAACTCGTCGGCCAGAGTGGCGACTTCGATCGTGACCGTGCCGGCGACTTTCCGATCGGCCATCAGGAAGATGGGGATTTTCGCGTTCCGGCTCCGGATAGCCCGGAGCAATTCAGTGGCCTCGGTGTGGGATTGCCGATTGTTCTCGCCCAGGGTCCAATTGATGAAGACGCAGTGGATGGCGGAATCGGAGACCACCACTGAGAGGCCGTCTTCGCAGGAAAAGGCCTCTACGGTGTCGATACCGCGTGCTCGAAGCTCGTTGACCAGCACACGGACAGCACGTCCACCCGCCGTCGAGGAGGAGGCGAGCTCATCGTCCACCATGAGGACCCGCCGCTTCAGCGGACGGGTGGTGTGTTCAATCATGACCGCTTTCCCGAAGTGAGTGATCAGTAGGAATAGCCGACATAGATCATGCCGTAGGTGAAATCGTCGGTACGGCCAAAGCCCTGCTCGGCGGCTTCCTGGGGATGAGCAAAGGCCGCGACAAAGCTCACCACGAAGTTGCTGTTGACCTTCCAGTCGGCGTATGCGTCCAGCTCGGTGGCCAGGTCTTCGGAGGTGACTCCGGGGGCGAACGACGCCGGCTGGTCGAGCTGAAACACAAAGCCCATGAGACCGCCGCTCAGCGACTCGCTGGGCGTCAGGTGAACTCGCAGTTGATGGGAGATCAGATTGGAGTTGGCGACGAAGTATTCGCCGGCGATTTCGCCCTGCCACCAGGTCCCCCAGTCGTAGAAGCCGGGGAGCAGCGAATCAAATCCCTCGTTCTCCGTGGTGCCCGGGTCATCGCCCTCGAAGAATGCGTAGCGGTAGGAGAGCTTGGGCTTCCAGCCCACATTGTTCAGCTGATAGGCGCCCTGGGCCATCCAGGCCGTCGAAGCGATCAGGTCCCCGTTGTCTTCCCGGGCAAACTCTGCCCCCAGCGAGAGTCCCGGTACTCGTTTGAACGGAGCGACATAGGCGCGCAGGTTATACACCGACATGCCATCGCGGGCGGCCAGCGAGTCGGCGTTGAAATGCAGGTAGGTGGCACCGAGGGTGTTGGCCTCGCCGAGGGCCAGCTCGTAGTTGGCTCCGTACAGCCGGGTTCCCGTCTCGCTCTCGGGGACCTCGTCCCGATCGAGGTAAAAGCCCTCCAAGGTGTGATTCTTCGGTTTGAACCGTCCGACACCAGCAAACTGCCAGGCCTTTCGGGCGTTGCTCCAGAACCCGCCCCGGCTGCCGCCCTCCCCACCGCCATCCCAGAGGATGAACCCCTGTCCGATCCGGTACTGGGTGCGACC
>DASRIN010000046.1:0-4588 GCA_035649975.1 Gemmatimonadales bacterium | reverse complement strand
GTGGAACCGGATACGTCGTTGGTAGCATCGTTCCAGTACGCCGAGGGGTCCTGGTTGATCAGGTACTCCCAGGCTGGTCCGAGAGAAACTTTGGCGCCATTACCCTGCTGGTACTCGGTACCGACTGCGCCAGCGGTACAGCGTTCCCCCCGGATTGCGGCCGCCATGGAATCGACGCCCCGGGTGTTTTCATTCTCGCCCCAGGTACGAAAGTACGACTCTACCAGTCCATCCTTGGGATCGAAGGTCTGGATCAGCACCTGCCTGCCGTAATCTTTCGTCTTGGACGACAAGCCTTCGCCGTACCCATTGCGGTACGTTGTGCCATAGCCGGTAACGGGAGGATCGTAGACATCGCCCGTGTTGAACGTCCACGGTTCCATCTCGCCTGGGTCGAGCACGCCATTGCTATTGGCGTCCACATAGTCCCAAACGTGATTACCGTTCACGTCCTCGGTAGTCGTCTTCTTCCCATTGGTAGCCGCTACATTGTTTACGTTGTTCCACATATCCGGCAGCGCCACTGGTTTCAGGCAGTTTGCGTTCCCGGATTCTGTTGCCTTTGCGGTGGCCGAAGCCCGCACGCCCATCGTGGAGATGCCGAGGACGTTGGCAAACCAGAGAGGGATGTCGCTGCGAAACCAGTCCACCTTTACGGTCTTGGCTGCCAGGTCCACCGTGACGCTTTCTACTTCGGTTCCCGTAATCGGCACATTCCGTACGCTGTGCTTCTCGGCGTATTCATGGGCGCGCTCCGTGGCGATCGCCTCATAGTCCGTATCGGGATCGGGGATCAGGAAGGCACTTGCCCCAGCCAGGGCTGCAGCGTCCATCGCCCTTTGTCCCTCCGCTTTGACAGCCTTGATCATACCGTAATCGACAGCCATGGCACTCATGCCCAGTGCGAGAAACAGCATGAGCGCCATGACGGCGAGAGTGACCCCGCGCTCTCCCCGATGCGCAACGCGGTTGCGACCTACACCCTTGTCCGGACCCATACGACCGCCTCCTGAGTAACCTGCGCTAATGCTCCTGATAACTTCTCCAGGCCGTGTCTCCTGGAGTCATCTTCATCTGACCAGACCACTTCCATGTGGCCGGCTCGCCGGTCGGTAGCAGTGCCGGCGCGTCACTCGGCAGCACGAGCTTGGGAGAGACCAATACCAGAAGCTCGGTGCGCCGTTGCCGTGCGTCCTTGGACTTGAAAAACTGTCCCAGGATGGGAATGTCACCCAGTAGTGGGATCTTGGTCGCGTTGTCCGTCATGGTGTTGTCGATCAGCCCTGCGATGGCCAGATACTGGCCATTCTTCATCTCGACCTCGGTCTCGGCCCGCCGGCTGAGAATGCTGGGAATAGTGAATCCGCCGAAGATGAGGGGATTCGAGAAGTCCAGCGCCGACACCTCGGGGGCGACCTTCAGCCGAATGCTGCCGCCTCGGGTTATGATAGGGGTGAACTTGAGGCGAATCCCGAACTCCTTGAACACAATGGACACCGCGTTGTTACCACCGCCGCCCTGAACGGCAGGGTAGGGAAACTCCCCTCCGGCCAGGAAGGAGGCTTCTTTGCCAGGCAATGCGATGAGGTTGGGCTCAGCCAGGCTTTTGAGGAGTCCCTTCGACGAAAGTGCCCGGATCAGCACCTCGATGCTGGCGTTCGCGTTGAAGAGACCGAGGTCAACCACCCCGTCGGCAAAGGTGCCGTCTTGAGGGTTGGTGTTGGCGGACCCGATCCAGTCTCCGGTGCGGCCATTCAGGTCCTGGGGATTGAGCGTGGCCAGCTGGGAGCGGAACTCCTTGATGGCGCTCTTATTCACCTCGGCGAACCGCACCTTGAGTAGCACCTGAACCGCCTCGGGAGTGGTCAGGTTATCCACGATGGTGGCGCCGGAGCCCTTGGCAATCTCGACCGCCCGATTGGCGACGCTGGCATCCCGCACTTGACCCGAGAGTGTCACCACGTTGCCACTGGCGATCACGTCGATCCGCTCCCCCTGAAGCACCGAGCTGAGGTACCGCTGAAGGCCCGGAGCATCCGCTGTAACCTCGACTGAATAGAGCTTGATCTGACCTGTATTGTCCCACAGGAAGAGACTCGTGGTTCCCAAGGTCTTTCCGTTGATCAGAATCTCGGTTGGCGACACCACCACAGCCTCGGCGACTGCAGGATCACCAATGGAGAACCGCTGGATTGCCGTTGTATTGACCAGAAGCGCGGACGCCCCCTTCGAGACGGAGACGACCTGCTCCGCTGCTCGAACGACCCGTTGTGCCTGGGCCGGGTGTATGTCGCCCCCCAGGGCGAGCGATACGAGCGCACCGGCGGCGCACCACCGACCGGCAGCGAGAAGAGCAACGGTCCGACGGTGGCCGAGCTTACGCACGAGTCTTCCGTGGCTGAGGTTCAGAGTCTTCGAGGCGGAGACTCAGGGTTTCTGAAACGTGGTGAGCGTTCGCTCCCCGCCACGGTAGCCTTCTACTACCGTGGGGTTTGCCTTTAAAGTTGGTGCCGCGCGGGCTCGTTGAGTTCGGTTGGGGCTCGGACTGGATGGCGCGCTGGGGGAGAGTCTGTCGGCTCGGGCCCCACTGGTAGCGACGGCGAGAGTGTCGAGCGTATTGCGCAGCGCAAGCTGGAGGCGTCCTTCCTTGGAGGCCAGGGCCAGCAGCTCGGCGTCATCGGGTGACACTAGAAGGGTTATCACGGTCACCGTTTGAGGCTTGCCTTCTTTGTCCCGAGTTGATGACTGGCCTGCGGCGAGTGTTTGAACGTTCTGCAGCAGGGTCTTGGTGATGGCCTGGGGACGGTTGTTGTTTTTGTCGAGAGTGAGTAGAACATCCACCCGCGTTCCAGGAAGCACGAATCCGGCGACTCCGATCACCTCGTCGACCCGGACACTGACCGCTCTCATACCATCTCGGATAATGATGGGCAGCCCCCCGCCGGCATCCTTGGTCGACATCTTGGCGGCTAGCAGCGGCTCATTCTCTGCGACAGGCGTGATGATGCCACGGCCGACGGCATCCTTCACCGACCGAACATAGCCGGACGGAACTGCATCACCCGGCCAGCTGACGACCTTTACATCGCGCTCGGTAACCATCGCCCCGACTGGAAGGCTGCGCGCCGAGAGGACGATATTTACCCGCTTGGGCTCGGCTGCCATCAGCGGGGTGGTGCGCTCCCGCAAATATTTCAGGGCGAGGAGCGCCGCGACAATGCCCGACGTTATAGCCAATACCAGCATGAACCAGGGCCGTGATCTTCTCATGGTGGTGCTCGCCTATCTCCACTCGTCCCGGCCTCGCTGAGCATAAGCCGGCTCGGTTAATTTTCGCTAAAGGACTGCCTATTCGTTCCGCATCGTTGCCGTGGTGGAAATCTCGACCGAGGCAGGCACTCCAGCCCAACCCAGCAGGCTCCCCATCAGGCCCATCTTGAACTGGGTGGCGACACTGACCGTCATCTCTTTGCCACGTCCTATCAGAGTGTGGAAACACTCTGCCACAACCGCACAATCGGGATCAGCGCTCGAAATGCCGATGGTACTCTCGGTAATGCCGGCTAGCGCCAAGCGCTGCTCGATTTTGTCCTCGACATCGGCTATAGTGGGAGCGGCGTCTTGGACGACCGTGTAGCGCGCTCCCTCGCGGGCCGCATCGGTCACTGCCTGTTTGATGTTCCAGGCCCGGCCCATCTCCACAACACCGGCGATAAAAAAGAGAATCAGCGGCAGTACCAGCGCAAACTCGGCTAGTGCTTGCCCGCGCTGATCCCGCACCACCTGAGGTCTCCTGCCAGCCCTCATAAACGAACTCCCTGTCCAAACCACCAGATGAGCGCCCCGGTGGCGATGGGGACACCGTACGGGACTGTGAGTGCGGCTGGTGAATCCAGCCTGCGGGGCTTACCGGACTGCCCCAAGCTGACCAAGGATTTCACCAGATCCATAGTGTTCCAGATCAGCAGGGGAAGCATCCCTCTTCGAAGCATGGTTAGCAGCGCGAATGCTGCCCCCAATACCGCAATCAATCCCAGGGCTCCCACGATCTCGCCTGAGCCCAGGAATGCCCCCACTCCAGCCAGCAACTTCACATCACCCCCACCGATTGCTCGGAGGGCGTACAGCACTATCGCGATCAGTAGCGCAATCCCGAAACCGGCCAGACCCCGAGTAATGGCATCGCTACCGAGCGGGGCTCTCAGCACCATCGCCGCTGCGAGCCCCGTGACCGTTAGCTCATTGGGAATCCGGTCAGCCCTTGCGTCCCACCAAGCAGCGGCGCAGAGAAAGACGACAAGAACCGCGTCCGCCGCAACCTGAATCACCGAGTTAGGCGCAGACGCTCACGAGGCCGCGTCGGCAGCGGTCTTCAGGTCACTGTTAGCTTTGGTGAAGATCTTGGTAATGGACTTACCCATTCCCTGAATGAGCACCACAACGCCAATGACGATCAGGCCCAACAGCAGCGCGTACTCCGCCAAGCCCTGGCCTGACTCATCATCCCAAAACCTTCTCGCGAACTCGACCATACCTTGCCTCCGCTGCTCTAATTGGGTAGGACACGAAAAGGGATCACAATGAAGCA
>DASRIN010000045.1:0-3846 GCA_035649975.1 Gemmatimonadales bacterium | reverse complement strand
AGCCGCTGGGCCAGCAGTCCCACGATCAGCTCCGCGATCAGAGCCTTGGGTCCCTGGCCCGCACCGCGAAACTTGACCACAAAGAGACCTGCGTCCGTCATGACGACGGCCGGCAGCGATCCGCCTTCCCGAAGCGGCTGCACATATCGGATTGCCTGATGGACCGGCAGGGGCATGAGCCAAGGTAGTCCCCGGCGCGCGTTATTGACAAACCTGCATCACAGGGCCAACAAGTAGAGCTTGCACCCGCATTATCAGTCGATACGGGTCGCCTGAAGGGAGAACTGCCAGTGAAGGCCGTTACCACCGACAATCGAGAGATCGAGCTGAGTCAGAGCACCGTGGACGCCCTCAAGGCGCGGCTCCGGGGACCGTTGCTCCTGCCCAGCGATGCCGGTTACGCCGACTCGCGTACGGTCTGGAACGCCATGATCGACCGCAAGCCCGCCTTGGTCGCGCGCTGCCTCGGAGTGGCCGACGTGGCCGCCTGCGTGCAGTTCGCCCGGGAGCACCAGCTGCTGCTCTGCATCAAGGGCGGGGGCCACAACATCGCCGGCCTGGCCACGGCCGACGGCGCCCTGATGCTGGACCTCTCACTCATGCGGGGTGTATGGGTCGAGCCCCAGGAACAGATCGCCCACGCGCAGGGGGGCTGCCTCCTGGGCGACGTGGACCGGGAGACCCAGCTGCACGGGCTCGCCGCCGTGATGGGATTCATCTCTCTCACCGGTATCGCGGGCCTCACGCTGGGCGGGGGCATCGGATACCTGACCCGCCGCTACGGGTGGACCACGGACACGGTGCTGGGCATGAATCTGGTGACCGCCGATGGCCGGCGGGTGCGCGCCAGCAGCGAGGAAAACCCCGATCTGTTCTGGGGACTGCGAGGCGGTGGGGGGAACTTCGGGGTGGTGACCGGGATCGACTACCGGCTCTATCCGGTAGGCCCGGAGATCGTGGGCGGCCTGGTAGCCTGGCCCGCCAGCGAGGCGCCCAAGGTGCTGGAGCTGTACCGCAACCTCAGCGAGCAGGCTCCACCCGAGTTGACCCTGGTGGTGCTCATGCGGCCGGCGCCCCCCGCGCCCTGGCTTCCTCCGGAGATCCACGGCAAGCCGATCGTCGCCATCTCGGCCTGCTACACCGGCACCCCCGAGCAGGGTGAGAAGGTGGTGGCCCCGATCAAGTCATTCGGCAAGCCGGTGGGCGACATACTGGTGCGGCGGCCCTATGTCCAGATGCAGTCGCTGCTCGATGCGACCCAGCCCAAGGGCCGGCGCTACTACTGGAAGAGCGAGTATCTCCCCCGGGTCGAGCCCGCACTCTGCGACAAGTTCGCGGAGCATGCCGCCACAATCCGCTCGCCCCATTCGGCGGTGATCCTGTTCCATATGAGTGGGGCGCTCAACCGACTGGAGGAAGAGCATTCGCCGGTAGGCAACCGGGACGCTCGCTACTTGCTCAACATCACCGCGTCCTGGGTAGAGCCGGCAGAGGACCAGGCCAACATCGAGTGGGCCCGCAGCGCGTGGAACGAGATGAAATCGTTCTCCACCGGCGGAACCTACATCAACTTCCTGACCCAGGACGAGGGACCAGAACGAATCGAGGCGGCGCTGGGCAAGAGCCTGTGGCGGCTGGCCCAGGTAAAGGCTCGGTGGGATCCGGAGAATATGTTCCGCACCAACCGCAACATCACACCGAGCGGAGAGATTCGCGTGCTGGCCCAGGCGTGACTCCTTTGGCGAACAGCCCGATGCACTGCGACTCACGCTGAGCCTGGCTTCCGGCCGTTCCCGTGGCAGCAGTCTATCGCCTGATTGTTCATGAGCTTATAACCGCGCCCCGGTTGGCATAGCGGTTGCCCGCCAGCCCTGCATGGGCTGGACCTTCGCCATCCTCTCGGGCGCCATCCTCTGGCTGCTGCGCGACGCCACCTTCCGCCGGATCAACGGTGAGCCGGCGCCGCCGTTCTACCGTCCCCTGCTCTGGACCGCCGTCGCTGTGTCCGGCCTCTTCGCCCTCGGTGCGGGTGCGCTGGCGGTCGCCGGCATCTATGACAAGCACGGCTTCGGGTTTCTGGTTACGCTCGTGTTCGGCCCGCTCTCATTCGGCGCCGCCGCCTGCAGCTGGGCGCTGTCCTGGTACGCCCATTATCCATTTCCCGATCGGACAGCAAGTCCGCCCGGTGTCGCCGCTCCCAACGGCTGAAGTGGTCCAGGGATCTGGAACAAGCCGGAGCGCACTCGTCGCCTTGGTCGTCGCCAACCTGTTCGTGGCGCTGCAGACGGTGTGGCACGAGTGGGGATACTACGAGACCATCCTCATCTTCTGGACCGAGGTCGCGGTACTCGGCGCCTACAACGTGCTCCGGATGCTGGTCGTCGGAGTGTTCGGCGCCGAGCCGCTCGGCAGCTGGGCCGCTCGGTGGGTGGACCTGGGCAGCCGGTTCAACCGGTTCCTCTTCACCCTGTTCGGGATCGGCTTCTTCGTGCTCAAGTTCGGTGGCTTTGCCCTCGGCATCGGACTGTTCGTGCTGCTGCTGCCGGCGGTGCTCACGCCCGAAGGACAGAACGGCGGGATCAGTATCCATCGTGCGCTCCACGCCGCGGGGCCCGGCGTTCTCACCGCGACCGGGGTGCTCTGCCTGAGCCACGGCGTCTCCTTCCTCCGCAATTTCCTGATGGGAAGGGAGTACCACAGGCTGACCATCGGGAGCCTGGTCTTCTGGCCCTACGCGCGAATGTCTCTGGTGGGTGGAGTGCTGGTCGCCGGAATCGCGGTGGCCCGACTGGTGCCGTCGCTGGGCGGGGAGACCGCATTCGCGGTGGTGATGGTGCTGCTCAAGCTGCTCACCGACGCAGCGAGCCACTACTTGGAGCACAGCTGGCTCAGGGTGGAGTCCCTGGACCAGCCGATCGAAGTGGAACGAAGAAGGGTGGCCTGACACCGCCTTTCGATGCCCATCGAGTGTAACAATCAACTATGGTACGCAGACGAGGCCGTGGAGAAATTCTGCGACAGACGCCTTACGCAAACTGTCGCAATCACGTTCAAAATACCCCATCCTCGCGCATCAGTTCCGATTTAACCAATCAAATCCACCGCCGGAGCTTCGGGTCGGCACTGGCGGTGAGTGGTCCACCTCCATATATAAGTAGCGGGTGGCTGCCGGCCGGCAGCTGCCCACCTTCCAATCATCATCTCCGAAGAACTCCTGCCTATTGACGGAGGCTTGCAATGCCGCGTTCTCGTCTCCTTACGCTGGGGCTTGCGTCAGGGGTCGCGCTGACCCTCGCCGCCTGCCAAGACAACTTCAATCCCACTACTCCCGACGCGGTGCCGCCATCGGCCCGCGTGCAAGGTTCGCAGGGTGGTGACCTGCCGCCGGCCAGCGAGTTCGCTCGCCAGGTGCCCGGCTTCGGCGGCTTCTTCCTGGACCGGAGCGGAAATCCCACGCTGTATTTAACCCGCGGGTCGAGTCGCGCCCCGGCCGAGCGGTTGCTGGCTGGCTACCTCGGCAGTAAAGGACTCTCACCCGCAGCGGTCCGGGTGCTCGAGGGTCGCTACCGCTGGCAGCAGCTGGACCGCTGGCAGGCTCTGGCAAGCGCCGAGGCGCTGGCAGTGCCGGGTGCGGTATTCGTGGACAACGACGAGACCAGCAACCGGGTGCGCATCGGAGTCGAGCATTTGAGCGCGATGAGTCAGGTCCGGGCCGCGGTGGCTCGACTCCGCATTCCCGATGAGGCGGTAATCGTGGAGCGGGCGGAGCCGATCGTCCAGGTGGCGACGCTGCGGGACGTGGTGGATCGTCCGGTGCGGGCCGGCGTGCAGATCAACTTCCCCGGG
>DASRIN010000044.1:0-11442 GCA_035649975.1 Gemmatimonadales bacterium | reverse complement strand
GGGCGAATGGATGCACGCCGTGCTGATTCGTGACTCCGCCGCTGTCGACGCGGTGCAGGAGTGGCACGCGCAACATCAACCCGGACCTCTGGTCCTCCTTCCGGTGGACCCCGGTCCCGCGTCAGTCTCTGCCGCTGACAGTGCGCAGGATCGAGTCCACGCTGAAGGACCAGCGGCTGAGTGGGTGCGGGCAGCGCTCGCGGGGTCGGAGGTGCTGGACGAGAGTGGCCGGGTGCTCCGTCGGGCCAGCGGCGCCATCTTCCTCTCCGGCGTAGGTGCCCCGTTCGGTCCCATCCGCCGGCGCGCCGAGCTGGCTACGCTGGTACAGGAAGTCGAATCCGCCGAGCGGGCGCTGGCCGCGACCGAGGAGAGCCTGCGGGAGACCGTGGATCGGCTGACGAGCCTGGAGGAGCAGCTCGCGGCCGCAACGGCCGAGGTCGAGCGGGCCCGGGAGGTGGAGCGACAGGCCGTTGCCATCCGGGAAGACACCCTGAGAACGGTCGGAAATCTCACTCGCGAAGCGGGCGAGGCTGGGACCCAGGTCGAGCGGCTCACCGACCGCCTGACCAGCTCGCAGCAGCGGCTCGCCGACATCGACCAGTCGCTCATGACCGACGAGCTGGCTCGAGGGCGAGTGGAGGAGCAGCTCGGGGCAGCCCGTGCCCTGCTGGCCGATCTGGAGACCGAGCAGGAGGCAACCCGGGAGCAGCGGGCTCACTGGCAGGTGCAGGAGGCGCACCTGGCCGGCAGCCTGCGCGCGGCAAGCGAGCGACTCCAGCGCTCGGCCCGGTCCCGAAGCGAAGCGGAGGAAGCAACCCGCTCCCTCTCAGAGGAGCTGGTCCAGCTGGAAGCAGACACCGCCTCGATCGTTGCCCAACAGACGGAATGGCTGGAGCTCCGGGAGGAACGGCGAACGGCTCTACAGGAGCTGGAGCTCGCGAGCGCCCGGGCCGAAGCCGAGCTGACCGAGGCCGAAGCTGCCTTGGCCTTGGCGGACCAGGAGGTGGCGGCGCTGCGTGCCGAGCTCGAGTCCACTGGTGAGGAAAGCCACGGACTGCAGGTGCGCCTCACCGAGACGACCGGCATCCGGCGGAGTATCGTGGAGCGGGTGGAAGCCGAGTGGCACCGGCCGTTCGATCAGCTGACGGAGGGCGTGTCGCTCCTGGATCTCGACCTCGAGAGCCTGGAGTCGGAAGCGATGCGCATTGTCGGCGCCCTGGACGCGATCGGTCCAGTCAACCCGCTCGCGGTGGAAGAGCACGCGGAGGAGAGTAAGCGGCTCGAGTTCCTGATCACTCAGCGGGACGATCTGGTGAGTGCCCGGCAGTCGCTGATCCAGGCCATCCGGGAGATCGACGGTACCGCCCGCACCATGTTTCTGGAGACCTTCAGCGCGGTCCAAGCCAACTTCAGCAAGGTATTTCACACCCTGTTTGGCGGAGGTGAGTGCGAGCTGCGGCTGGCCAGTCCCGACGAGCCCCTGGAGAGCGAGATCGACATTCACGCTGCACCCCGGGGCAAGCGGACCCAGCGCATTCACCTGCTGTCCTCCGGCGAGCGGACGCTGGTAGCCGTGTCCCTGCTGTTCAGCATCTATCTCACCAAGCCCAGTCCCTTCTGCCTGATGGACGAAGTGGACGCTCCCCTGGATGATGCCAACGTTGGTCGCTTTACCCGCCTGCTCGAAGAGTTCAAGGCGGACACCCAGTTCCTGGTCATCACCCACAACCCGCGGACCATGCAGTCGGCCGATGCGGTGTACGGGGTGACCATGCAGGAGCCCGGGGTGTCCACCATTGTAGGGGTAAGGCTGGGTGAGCCGGGGCATGTCTAGGGTCTAGAGTCGAAGGTCTAACAAGAAGACGTCGACCAGTTTCGACTCGGGTCTCGCCCTCATGGCACACCCCGTGCATCATTATGCTCCAGACCCTGGACCCTAGACCCAAGACTCTCGTCTCACTGGATCCAACGAGCGAATGCTGATCGTCATGCGCCACGGCGCGCCGGAAGAGGACATCAGACGCGTCGCCGCCACCATCGAAGAGATGGGCTATCAGGCGCGCCCCATGCCCGGGAAACAGCGCACCACCGTGGGCTTGGTGGGCAATGACGGGCGGGTGGATGCCTCTCGCCTGGCCGCGCTCCCCAGCGTGCAGGAAATCATCCACGTCACCAAGCCGTACAAGCAGGTCTCCCGCGAGTGGAAGCCGGAGTCTACCGTGGTGCGTCTCCCCGGCAATCTGACCGTGGGTGGCGATGAAGTCGTAGTCATGGCTGGGCCGTGTTCGGTCGAGTCGGAGCAGCAGATTCTCGAGTCAGCTCGCGCGGTCAGGGAAGCGGGCGCGACTGTGCTGCGGGCGGGAGCATTTAAGCCTCGTAGCTCGCCGTACTCCTTTCAGGGCCTGGGTCGAGCCGGTCTGACCCTGCTGGCGCGCGCCCGGGAGGAGACCGGGCTCCTCATTGTCACCGAGGCCATGGATCCCGAGGCGATGGACGCTGTCGCAAACGTCGCTGACATCATTCAGATCGGCGCCCGCAACATGCAGAACTACTCACTGCTCAAGTGTGCCGGCCGGGTGGGCAAGCCCATCCTGCTGAAGCGAGGGCTCTCCGCAACCATCCAGGAGCTGCTGCTCTCAGCCGAATACATCCTGGCCGAGGGCAATCCGAATGTCATCCTTTGCGAGCGGGGCGTCCGGGGCTTCGATCCCGCCACGCGCAACCTGTTGGATCTGAGCGCCATTCCAGTGGTGCATGGCTTGTCTCACCTGCCCATCATCGCCGACCCGAGCCATGGCACCGGCCATCGCGACATGGTCATGCCGATGGCCAAGGCCGCTGTTGCTGGTGGCGCCGACGGACTCCTGGTCGAGGTGCATCCCACACCCGATCGGGCGCTTTCCGATGGGGCCCAGAGTCTCTACCCGGAGCAGTTCGAGCGGCTGATGAAGGAGGTGCGGCTCATCGCGGAGGCCATTGGCCGCCGGGTCGCCGAGCCCGCGGGGATGCGGGCATGAGGATTATCCCGCTCCTGGTGAGCGCCTGGCTGGCGGTCCCCTCTCCCGCAGCTGGGCAGGATGCCCAGGCCATCATCGGTCGCGCGGCGCGGGTCTATCGCTCGCTCAGCAGTCTGAAGGCTGACTTCGTGCAGGTGATCGACAACCCGATGATCGACAGTGCGGAGAGCAAGGGGACGCTGACTCAGGCCGGCACCGCCAAACTGGCTATGCGGTTTAGCGATCCGCCAGGGGAAGCGATCGTGATCGACGGAAAGTACGTGTGGGTGTACACGCCGAGCACGGTTCCGGGACAGGTGGTGCGGATGCAGTCACCGAGCGGAGGGCCGGTATACGGCTACAACCTGCTGGCATGGTTTCTGGACCGACCGTCGGAGCGATACCGCCCTTCATACCTCCGCTCGGAGCGGGTGGGAGGCCGGATAACTGACGTGGTGGAGCTGGTACCCGCGGTCCCCGATATGCCGTTCACCAAGGCCCTGATCTGGGTCGACCGGGAGAACGCCCTGCCTCGCAGGCTCGAAATCCACGAGCAATCGGGCGCTACCCGAACGCTTACTCTGAGCAACATCCAGGTGAACCAGTCACTGCCGCAGAAGACGTTCACCTTCAAGGTTCCCAGCGGTGCCCGCGTTGTAGATCAGTAACTCACCGTGGTTCCTGTACCCCGTCGCTAAGGACGGCGTCCACTCTGTCCGCTGCTACCTCGTTCAGACCCGCTTCCCGGGCCAGCAGTACGGCTGCCCGCCCCACCACGCGATATAGCTCTCGATCCTCGGCGCTCAGCGCTTCCAGGTGTGACTGGATGGTCTGCACGTCTCCTCGCCGGACGGCTCCGGTGAGCGCCGCAGCTGGTCCCAGCGAGGTCAGATTGGCCACTGCTCCACCCAGCAGCGGCAGGTAGAGCTTCCCGGCCACGTCGTGCGCGACCCCCGCCGACCGGGCCAACCGCTCGGCGACGCCTACCAGGGCCACCGTGTAGTTCGCGACGAACGCGGCGGCCGCGTGATAGGCGGGCTTGGCCTCTGCAGGGATTCTGACCGGCACCATCCGCAGCGTGTTAGCCAGGCGCTCTGCCGCCACCAGCGCTCTCTCGTCCCCCTCGATGCCGACATAGGCGCCCTTGAGCCGCTCAGCGGCGGAGGCCGGATCGGCCACGGATTGGATCGGGTGGAACGAACCACAGGCGGCTCCGGTCTCCTCCAACGGCTGGAGGGCCCGCCGGTCCAGGAGGCCCGACAGATGGAGCACCACCTGATCCCGGGCAATGGCGCCGTCCTGCGCCAACTCCCGAGCCAGCTCCGTGATCGCATCGTCGGGTGTCGCGATAAGCACCAGCTCGGCCCCGGCAGTTGCCTCTGCCCGGCTGCCCTGGTGGAGGATGAGAGGCGGAATGACCTCGCGCTGGCTGCGATTTACCAGGATGACGCGGTACCCGCGCCGCTTCAGTGCCAGCCCGAGGCCCTGCCCCATGCGTCCGGCACCAATGATCGTGGCTCGAGGTTGCACTGAGACTCCGGTAGCTGTAAAACCAAGCCCGGCCGACCGCAGTGGCCGACCGGGCTGAAAGATTGCGCTGAATCCTAGTTCTGCGCCGTGGTTCCCGGCACACTCGCTCGGGCCAAGCTCAGCAGGTCCTTCGGGGTCTGCGCCTTGCGAAGCAGGCCCATAGCAGTCTGCATCTGCTGATCGTTGGCCACCCGGCGCCGGAACTCGGCCGGCCGGCCGAAAACGTAGCGGGTGATCTCGTTACCGAGCTGTTCGTCGATCAGGGTGCCGGCACCCTGGAAGACGCTTTGACTGATCTCGACGCCATGCGAGCGCAGCCGGGTGTACACTTGCTGCCGCATCTCTGGCGTGACCTTGAACGACTCCGACTTGATCAGATGGTTCTTCTTAGTCTCCAGCGCGATGGAGGTGAGTGCATCGCGGTACTGGGGCAGACCGTTGCCCAGCGCCTTGGCAAATTCGCGCTCCGAGCTGGTGAGGGTGTCGAGGCGAATAACCAGATCCGGCACGATCCCCCCACCACCGCGTACCACCCGGCCGGCGTCGGTGTGGAAGATGGGCCGCTCCTTGAGCGCCGAATCGGTCGACTCGGCATCGGGCGCGCCGAGCACGGTGTCTGCCACCACCGCCATAGCAGCCTGAGCGGCCTGGTCTTCCTCGCTCTTGGCGATCCGCTGAATGGTGCGTCCGCTAGGGGTGAACCAGCGGGCGGTGGTCAGCTTCAAAGCCACGCCTTCTCCCAGTGGGAAGAGAGTCTGCACCAGGCCCTTTCCGAAGGTTGGCGCGCCCACCACCACGGCCCGATCATGGTCCTGTAGCGCGCCGGCGATGATCTCCGCTGCGCTCGCCGTCCCGTCGTTCACCAAGACCACGATGGGAAGATCGGGCCAGACCTGCCGGGCTTCATCATAGAACTCTTTGGTGGCCCCCCGGGCACGGCCTCGGGTCGAGACGATCTCCTGCCGCGCATCGAGGAAGAGATCCGCCACCTTTACGCCCTGGTCGAGCAGACCGCCGGGATTGTTCCGCAGATCCATGATGAGCGACTTCATCCCCTTGCTCTTCATCGAGGCGATCTCCTGCCGCAGCTCCTCAGCGGAGGTCTCGCTCACCGGATTGAGGGAGATGTAGCCCACGCCGCGGTCGAACATCGTGCCTGGCGGGACGGAACGCATGTGGATCTGGGCCCTGGTCAGCCGGTATTTGATGGGGTCGGTGATTCCAGCCCGGCGAATGGTGATGCCGACACGAGAGCCCGGCTCACCGCGAAGCGCCTTCACCGCCTGGTCGTTCTTCCAGCCCTCGGTCGATTTCCCGTCCACCTCGATGATCTGGTCTCCGGTCTCGATGCCGGCCCGCTCGGCCGGGGTCTCCGGGAGCGGGGCCACCACGGTGATCCAGCCGTCTCGTACATCGATCTGGATACCGAGCCCGGCGTAGTTGCCGGAGGTCTGTTCGGTCAGCGCCTTGTAGTCATCACCGGTCAGCAGAACCGAGTAGGGGTCGTTGAGCTGCTCCAGCATGCCCCTGGTGGCCTTCTGGTACAGGTCAGTCTCTCCGAGTGAATCGACGAAGTAGGTACTGACGTGGCCCAGTACGTCATCGAAGAGCCTGGCCTGCTGGTAGACGTTGCCGTCGCTGGCAACCCCTCGCTGCAGCAGCCACCCGCCGCTCAGGAATGAGATAACTGCGACCAGCCCGATCACACCCCAGCGCTGCTTCATAATCTGCCTCCGCTCCCGCAGAATAGCTGACACCTGTTATCCGCAATCACTGAGGGGATGCCTCACACCGAGCCCTGTTGGACACGAGAAGATAGGTCAGGACAGCCGGTTAGACCACAGATTCATAACAACTTAACCAACCGTGACCGGAAAGCGTTCCGGCGCGGCCGTTCGCACCTCGGACCAGGCTGCCTGCAAGAGCTGGTCCGGTGGCATGCGCCCATCTAAATGTCGCACCCCCTCGCCCCGGACCGCCAGATAGTAGTCCACGACGCGGCGGTGGAATTCGGCACTTTCCCGCTCGAGCCGGTCCTGCTTCTTGCCGGCGGCGATCTGTCGCGCCTGGCCCAGCTGCGGATCCAGATCCAGGATCAGCGTGAGATCCGGGCGGATTCCCTGGGTGGCCGCCAGGTTCCCAGCCTGAATCAGTTGCGGATCGAGCCCGCGACCAATCATCTGATAAGCTTCGGTCGACATGGTGAACCGATCCGAAAGTACCACTCGCCCAGCCAGCAGTGCCGGCCGGATGATGGTCTGGACCAGGTCGGCTCGCGCCGCCAGATAGAAGAACAGCTCGGCCACCGGACCGAGCGTATGCTCCGGATCGAGCAAGGCCTGCCGAGCCATTTCGGCGGCGCGCGTCCCTCCCGGCTCCCGCACGATGACCGGCTCCACCTGGCACTCCCGCATCCGCTCGGCCAGAGGCCCCATCAGGCTGGACTTCCCGGAGCCTTCCGGGCCCTCCAGGACGATAAAGAATCCGCCCCGGCCGCGGGTCATGCCAGAGTGATGATGCTGCTGGCCGCTCCCTTGTCCATGCCCTCGCTGATCTGCTGATTCACCTTCTGCATCAGCTTCTCGAAGTTCGAGCGGGCCACGACGTAGGCCTGGCCGGTGGGGCTCATTTCCAGATCCCGCACCGCAGTCTCATAGGCTTCGGCGGTGGCCTGATCGGGCATTTGACCAGTAGAGACGGCCTGATCCACCTTACGGGCAAGCGTCTGGATTTGATCCAGCTTCGCCACCGTATCCTTGTCCTCACGCAATGACGTCTCCGCCCGCCTGAGTGCCTGGTATTCAGCAGACTGGCCGATGAGCCTGCCGAGGTCCTGCGCCTTGTCCCAGATCACCGTGTATCGCTCCTCCGCGCGAGCAGGTAGCGCTCGCGGCCAAATAGGTCCATATGAATGCTCACCTCATGCCAGCCGTGCTCGTTGGCAAGCTGCGCCGCTGGAGCAGCCCGGCTGCAGTCGATCTCCAGCGCCAACCAGCCACCGGGTTTGACGACCTGAGCGGCCTCAAGCATCAGCCGGCCGGTTGCCTCGAGACCACCTGTCCCGCCCCGCAGTGCCTCAGGAGGCTCCCAGTGGCGCACCGATCGGTCAAGCGCGGCGTACTCTCTCTCCGTAAGATACGGGGGATTCGAGATCAGTGCGTCCAGGGAAGTAGCTCCAAGGGCCGCACAGAAGTCGCTCCGCACCAGGTCTACCTTACCTGACGCGCCGGCGAGCTCGGCGTTGGTGCCGGCCAGCGCGAGGGCGTCCCCCGAGATGTCGATCCCAACCACGCGCTGGAAGCCGCCCTCCAGCGCAAGACTCAGGGCGATACAGCCGGTGCCGGTGCCGAGATCCGCGACGAGCCCGTTCTGCTGCCGCTGCAGCAGCAGATCCACTAAGCCTTCGGTCTCCGGTCGAGGGATGAGCGCCCGCCGGTCGGACCGCAGCGACAGGTGACGGAATCCGGCCCAGCCAGTCACGTAGGCGAAGGGCTCGCCTGCACTCAGCCGGTGAGTGGCCCCACGAAACCTGCCGGCCTGTTCAGCATCCACTGGGCGATCACTCACCAGTTGCTCGGTGGTCCCGCCCTGCAGCTCCCGCCAGAGGCGGGACGCCTGCCGGCGAGGCTCAGGCCAGCCGGCCTGCCACAACCGCTCGGTTGCTTCATCGATCAGGCGGCGCGGCGAGACCGCCAGCTCAGGCATCGATCAACTCCTGCCGACTCGCCATTCGGAGGGCGGTTACCAGGTCGTCGAGATCGCCGTTCAGAACGTCGTTCAGATTGTGGACCGAAAGATTGATGCGGTGATCAGTGATCCGGCTCTGGGGAAAGTTGTAGGTCCGGATCTTGGCCGAGCGGTCACCGGTTCCGACCATGGCTCGGCGGTCTCGCGCGCGGGCGGCCTCCTGCTCGGCCAGCATCCGGTCGAGCAGCCGAGCGCGCAGCACTTCCATCGCCTTGATCTTGTTCTGCAGTTGGGATTTCTGGTCCTGCTGACTGACCACCAGCCCAGTGGGCAGGTGGGTAATGCGCACCGCGCTGTCGGTAGTATTGACGCTCTGCCCCCCGGGTCCGGATGACCGAAACACGTCGATCTTGAGATCCTGGGGCTCGATCTTGATGTCCACTTCTTCCGCCTCGGGAAGCACGGCGACGGTGGCGGCGGAGGTGTGGATTCGGCCCTGGGTTTCCGTAGCCGGGACTCGCTGGACCCGGTGCACGCCGGACTCGCGACGGAGAAGGCCGTAGGCTTCCTCGCCCCGGACGGCGACGATCGCCTCTTTGATACCCCCCAGAAGGCCTCCGCTCACGGAAATCGGCTCCCAGGATAGGCCGTGCCGCTCACTGTATCGCTGATACATGCGATAGAGGTCGGCGGCGAAAAGCGCGGCCTCGTCGCCGCCGGTGCCGGCCCGGATTTCCATGATGGCATCGCGATCGTCGTGGGGGTCGCGCGGGAGGAGCAGCTCGTGCAGCTCGGCGGTCAGCGTGGAAATTTCGTCGGGGAGTCGGGCCAGATCGGCCTTGGCCAGGGCCGCAAGCTCCAGATCCGGCTCGGCCGCCAGCTCGCGCGCCTGCTCCAGATCGCGCTGCAGCCGGGCGAGCCGATCGGCCAGCCTGACCACGGGCGCCAGGCGGGTGTGCTCCCGTCCCAGCGACCTGAGTTTTCCCGGATCTCTTGCGGTGGCGGGGTCCGCCAGGGCCTGGCCGACTTCATCCGCCCGCAGCAGTGCCTGGCGGAGCCGGGCCTCCACGGGTTACGCCTTGGGTGTCGCGGCCGCCGGCTCGGTCTGGTACTTCCGCCGGAACCGGTCAACCCGACCCGCGGTGTCAACCAGACGCTGCTTGCCCGTAAAGAAGGGGTGGCACTGGGCGCACACCTCCACGTGAATGGACGTGGCGGTGGAGCGCGTCTCGAACTGATTGCCGCAGGCGCACTGAACCATGAGCTTGCGGTAGGGAGGATGGATATCCGACTTCATTGTTGCTCCAAAAGTTGTTCGCAAAGTCCTTCAATTTAGCCGGAGTTCTGGCTAGACGGGAGGGACGAGACTCAATTGACACCACTACCAGCCCCAAGTATGCTGCACCCAAACACTTCCAAGACCTGAGAGGCACGAGTGCCACTGTCCCCGATGGAGGTCCTCCGGAAGGTCCCCCTCTTCTCCGGCCTGAGCGAGTCCGACCTGGCCGCTTTTGCCGACCTCACTCGCGAGCGCAGCTATCCCAAGGGGAGCGTCATCGTTTTCGAGGACGATCCAGGAGATGCCCTCTTTCTGGTCGCGGCCGGCCAGGTCAAGGTGGTGCTCATTGCAGAGGATGGCCGCGAGGTCATCCTCTCGGTGCTGGGGGAGGGGAGCTTCTTTGGCGAGATGGCCGTCATCGACGAGGAGCCCCGCTCGGCTCACGTCATCGCCATGGACGACTCCAGTCTGCTCGTACTGCGGCGCGAAGACTTCCATGCCCGTCTCCGCAGCTCACCCGAAGTCGCCATCTCATTACTCAAGGAAATCTCCCGCCGGCTCCGCCGAGCCGACGAGAAGATCGGCAGTCTGGTGTTGCTCGACGTAAACGGGCGGGTGGCCCACCTGCTTCTCCGCATGGCGGAGGACGAGGGCGGCGACCAAATCACCCGCAAACTTACCCACCATACAATTGCCCAGATGATCGGCTCCAGCCGGGAAACTGTGTCCCGGACCATGCGCAACCTGGTGGAGCGCGGCATCATCCAAGTCACCCGCAAGGACATCACCCTGAAGGATCGCCGCTCCCTCATGCTGGCAGCACGGAGAGCGTGATTACGCTCACCGCCATCCCGTGACTGCAACCACCGCTCGGCCCTAGCGAGCGCGGTGAGGTTGCTGCAGAGCTTCTTTCGACGGGCAGGCATGAAGCACGAAGTCACATTCTGGGGCACTCGGGGGTCCATTCCTACACCGGGACCGCAGACCGCGCGCTACGGAGGTAACACTCCCTGCATCAGCGTCACCGGTGCCGATGGCCGACTGGTCATCCTGGACGCCGGCAGCGGTCTGCGACCCTTGGGCCACGAGCTGATGAAGCAGCACAATCCCGGCCTGTCCGTGGACATCCTGCTGTCGCACACCCATTGGGATCACATACAGGGGCTCCCCTTTTTCAAGCCGCTCAGCGCCCGCGAGACCTCGGTCTGCATCTACGGAGCGGCCCAGGAAGGAGTCCCACTCAAGGAGATCCTGGGGCGGCAGATGGACCCCATGGTGTTCCCGGTCCCACTGAATGCGCTGGCCGCATCGCTGATGGTGGTGGAAATCGAGCAGGGCGAGTTCGAGATCGAGGGCTTCTCGATCTGCGCCTTCCGGCTCCGCCATCCCGGCACCACGCTCGGCTATCGGTTGGTCCCGTCAAGCCGAGGCCGCGAGATCGCCTACGTCACCGACAACGAGCTGGGGCCGGGGGGGAACTACGAGGTGAGCAGCGACTGGCGCGAGCGCTTCGTCGAGTTCGTGCGGGGAGCGGATACCCTAATTCACGACGCGATGTATCTCGACCAGATCATCCAGGCCCGGGCCGGCTGGGGCCACTCTACCCCGCGGCAGGCAGTCGATCTGGCCCGGGAAGGCCAGTGCCGGCGGCTGATCCTCTTTCACCACGAGCCAGAACACGACGACGCGGCACTCGATCGCCTGGTGCACGACACCCGGGAGTATGCCACGCGGACCGCGCCCAAGCTGCAGGTGGAACCGGCGGTGGAAGGGCTGAGGTTCACCCTGTGAGTGCGGGTTGGACGATCCGGTGCGGTACGCTGGTGCTGGTGGCGGGCCTGGCCACCGTGCGGATAACTCGCGCGCAGGTCCAGCCGGTGGTGATCGCCATCCTTCCGTTTGAAGACCGGGGATCCTACGGCCAGGAGAAGGAGGTCTTCCAGGCTCTTC
>DASRIN010000043.1:0-9877 GCA_035649975.1 Gemmatimonadales bacterium | reverse complement strand
GATGTGCAATCCCCGCTGAACCATCGAGTTCGGCGGGGGCTTCGTCTTCTACCTTTCCCAGGCGCCCCGGCGTAGCTGGGGGGTAGGGCCGACAGCCGGTCACCCCTTCGTGGCCGGCTCCAGCCGGTAGATCTCCCGGTGCCCGCTGTCGATGAGGTCGTGATACCCGTCCATGAGGCGCTCGAACTCCTTCGTGTCCGCCTCGCTCATCCCCTCGCCCTGCATCATCTTCTCGAACTCGGCCATGCCGGGTGTCTCGAACTCGGCAACCAGGGTCCAGTAGCGCTCGCCGCTGAAGTCGGTCATCAGGCGCATGTTGCCCTGGCCGGCATTGGCCATGATGCGGTTCATCGCCTGAAACTTCTCGAGTAGGGGGCGGACCTTACCGGGCCGGCAGTGGAACACCTCGCGGATCAGCAGCATCGTGACGCTCCGGTGGATGGGGGTGGGTGGTGCTCCCTGTACGCAGCAGGGCTCCTTAAATAATGTCGAACGGCGGGCATGGTATTCGACAGTGGGGCCGCTCCTGACCGGGACCGGCCCGCCCGCGTTTGTCGGCTGCAGGCGCGGGTTAGGCTGCACCTCGCTCGGATGCATTAATCGCCACGACCATCCGGTGGTGCCCGCGAGCTCAGGACGACCCCGAGGATAGCCCCCCACAGCATGCCGTTTAGGGGGAACGTTAGAGAAACCAGCGCCGCATATTCAGCCAGACCGCCCCGGAGCCCTAACCCCTGAACGACAGGTATCACGGCGAACAGCGCCGGGAATCCCACGATGACCAACGAGTAGCCCAGGAGCTCGGTGAACTCGTGGACCCGTGTCCCAAGCGCGATATAGAGCACGGCCAAGGTTATACCGGCGAGAGCCCCAATTCTGGCCCCTCGCCACATCCTGCGCCCGATGGGTGCATCCAAGAGCGCCTCCGGTCACGGACCAGGCCAAGCTACATCAAGTTCGAAGTCGCGGTGGTGCGGCCTAACTAGAATTAGACCGCGCTGCCGGCAGGGGCTGACTAAGCCTCGAAGATACCTCTTAACCTCCTCGCACTCTTGAGGGAATAGTTGGAGGCCGACGGTGGATCCGATCCCACGATGGCGACCTAGAGCGGCACACTGAGGCAGCCGTCGCGCCGTTGACCCAGCGGCACAGGCTAATCCGAGCTCTACGATTACCGGGTGGAGGCGACTTACGCAGCCCTCAGGCGGTACCTGGTTTGCGACACCCAGTCCCAGCACTCATCTTGAGCCTTGTTATCTGCAGCACAGATTCCAAGGAACAGGGGACCCTGAGGTCGCAAAGCGCGCCATGGAGGCGCTATCCAATGGCCCCAGACGAACAGCCAGCCGATCGCTCATCCATCACTGAGCTCCTCCTCCAGGTCCGTGGGGGCGACCCGGGTGCACTGAGCCACCTTTTTCCGTTGGTTTACGGGGAACTCCGCCGGCTCGCTCACTGGCAACTGCAACAGGAGCGATCGGGTCATACGCTCGACACAGGTGCTCTGGTGCACGAGACCTACCTCAAGTTGGTGGATCAACCGCGGGTTCATTGGCGCGACCGGGCGCACTTCTTTCGGGTCGCTTCTTGGGCAATGCGTCGGATTCTGGTGGACTACGCCCGCCGTCACCGGGCCCTGCGCCGTGGTGGTGGAATACCCCCACTCTCATTAGAGGACGAGGTGGCAGTGGCGCAGCAAGGCGACCGGTTGGTCGCACTCGATGAAGCGCTGGAGCGCCTCGCGATGGTAGATGAGCGGCTGAGCCAGGTAGTAGAGTGCCGTTACTTTGGCGGTCTGACCGAAGCAGAGACCGCGGAGGCGCTGGGAATCACGGTGCGGACGGTGCAGCGGGATTGGAGAAAGGCGCGGGACTGGTTGGCGCTGGAGCTTGTCAGCTAAGCTCAACCGCGACCCGCGCCTTTACCGTTAGCGTGCAATCGAAAGCTGGTCCCCGGAACTGCCTCGGGTTTGCACCAGCAGGATGCCGTCCCGGGAAGTCATTCCGTACCGGTTCGCGGCTTTCCAGGCGCTCACGTACTCCAGGCGAACCACCTGATCAACCGGAATGGTCCGTAGCACCTCGATGCCGCCAACAAGAGTATTGTCCACAGCGACCGCAGGCCTCCGAGCATTGAAGAGCATCAGCGAGCCGTTGTCCCTGGAGCGGAGCAATTCAGGCCGGATATCACGGATCGCCTGGTAGGTGCTCCCGGCCCGGCTGCCGGCCAGCTCCGGGGCAGTGATCACATTGGGGGCCTGGCCTGTGGCGCCACCGGAAGCGCACGCGAGCAGGACTGGGAGTGGCGAGAGTGCTCCCGCGAGTTTGGAGAAGGTGAGCCGCATAATGACCTCCAGAAGAGGAAAGGCCCGAGTTCATATCGCCTATCCAGTAACGCGCGAAATCGGCAGCAAACCCGACATCACCTTTACTTGGTTTATGGGGGGGGTGACGGTGTGGTTGTAGCCTGGGGTACCTGCAGCCTGCCTAAGGTCTACCGTCAGACCGCACTGTGGGGGTGCCGAATTATCCGGTGTCGCGCTTTGCCTATTTGCGGGGTGTGGCGTGCGGGGCGCAATGATCACTGAATACGTCTTGCTGAAATTCTTTCACATCCTAATTGCAATCCTTGCCTTGGGGACGAGTGCAGGCCTCGGGATAGTTCTCGAATTCTACGGAGATCATCCTAAGCACGGCCCCTTCCTGCTTCGAGCCATTGAGAGGATGGTTGCGTTTTTTGTCATCCCGGGATACGTGCTCATGCTGGTAACAGGCCTATGGATGGTGAATCTCTCCTGGCCGTGGACGACAAAGTGGGTCCAAGCAGCACTAGCCCTGTGGGGAGTAGGTCTCGCTATGTTGGCGGGGTCCTTAGCGACTATCCATAAGCAGCGAGGATTATTCGAAACTGAAGGACCTACATCCAGCTCGTACCGGCGGGTTTCATTACTTGGACGTGGGTTGGGCGGGGGAGGGGGACTTGTAGTGATAATCATTCTTTATCTTATGGTCTTCAAGCCCGCTCTGTAGACCCACGCTGGAGCCCGCTCTTGTCGGCAAACCTTTGGTTCTCGCGCTTCATCCGCTCCCGGCGGGCGACATCGCGATCACTCGGTGATCGTCACCGAGGGTCCAGCCAGGACCTCCCTCCCGATTCTCCCAGGCGTTCCAGCAGCGGCGCCGGAGTCCAAAAGTCGGGATCTCCATGCGGATTGCGCGCGAACTCCCGCACCCGCCGTAAGACTCGATCCAACCCTACCTGGTCGGCATAGAACATCGGTCCACCACGCGCCGGCGGAAAGCCGTAACCGGTGAGATATACGACGTCGATGTCGCTCGCCCGGGCAGCGATCCCTTCCTCGAGAATCCTCGCCCCTTCGTTCACCAGGGCAAAGACCAGGCGGTCGACGACTTCGCTGTCGTCAATCCGGCGGGGAGAGACCCCGATCTCCGCCCGGTGCGCAATGATGAGCTCCTCCACCACGGCCGATGGAGCTGGGCGACGCGGACCCTCGGCATAATCGTACCAGCCAGCTCCCGTCTTCTGGCCCAGGCGCCCGAACTGACAGAGTTTGTCGGGCAAGGTGGAGCAGAGGTAACCAGGACGTTCCGCACGACGACGCTGCCGTATCGATAGGCTCACATCGTGACCCACCAGATCACCAACCCGAAACGGACCCATTGCGAGCCCGAACGACTCCATGGCCAGGTCGATCTGGTGAGGCGTTGCGCCTTCCTCGACCAGGTACCAGGCCTGCTTGGTGTAGCCTTCGAGCATCCGATTGCCGATGAATCCATCGCATACGCCCGATACCACCGCCACCTTCCGCAGTGTCTTCCCGAGCGCGAGCGCCGTCGCCAACACTTCGGGCGCCGTCGCCCGGCCCCGCACAACCTCCAGCAGCCGCATCACGTTCGCCGGGCTGAAGAAGTGGAGGCCAAGCACGTCGGCAGGGCGTCGAGTGAAGCCGGCGATGGCGTCGACATTGAGTGTCGAGGTGTTGGTCGCGAGGATGGCGCCTGGCTTCATCACCTGATCGAGTGCGATGAACACCCCGCGCTTGACCTCCATCGATTCGAAGACCGCTTCGATCACTACATCCGCCTGGCCTATTGTCTCGTAGGAGACAGTCGGCCGAAGCAGCGCTAGGCGGCGGTCCCGCTCGTTCCCGGTGAGCTTGCCCTTCTTCACCTGTCCGTCGTAGATGCCGGCAATCCGCGCCCGGCCCCGGTCCAGCCCCGTCTGGTCGGCTTCGACCAGCCAGAGCGGAATGCCGGCATCAAGCAGAGCAACGGCGATTCCTGCACCCATCGTGCCCGCGCCGATCACGGCAGCCTGATCGAGCGGACGAAGGGGGGTAGATGGCGGGATGCCGTCCACCTTGCCGGCCGCGCGCTCCGCGAAGAAGGCATGCCTGAAGCCCTTCGACTCCGGGGTCTCCACCAACTCGAGGAAAGCGCGCCGCTCGATGGCAAGTCCTTCATCGAAGGGTCTGCCCGCCGCTTCGATCGCGTCCACCGCGCGCATGGGCGCCGGCAGCAGGGGCCGCTGGGTCGTGAGCCTGGCCCGGGCGGCCTGGGACAGGGCCGCGAGGTTCGATTGATCGAGCGGGATGTCGCGAGTTCTGGGAGGCGGCCTGGTCGCGACTTCGGCTGACGCCGCGAGGTCCACAGCTCCGGCCAGGGGATCGCCATTCACCACGTGATCCAGCAGTGCGGTGTGTGCCAGCCCCGTCGCCGCCACCGGCTCGCCGGTCACGATCATGTCGAGCGCCTGTTCGACGCCGACCAGCCGCGGCAGCCGCTGAGTGCCGCCCGCCCCTGGCAGTAGACCAAGCTTGACCTCCGGCAGGCCCAGCTTCGCGTCCGCACTCGCGACTCGATAATGCGCCGCCATCACGAGCTCGAGGCCGCCACCGAGGCAGGTTCCGGCGATCGCCGCGATGACCGGCTTCGCACTGGTCTCCACCAGATCGATCAGCTGTCGTAGGGTTGGCTCCGCTGTGCTCGCGGCTGTGCCGAACTCCCGGATGTCGGCGCCGGCGGAGAAGAGACCGCCCGCCCCAATCAGGACGATGGCCCGGACCGAGGGGTCGGTTTTGGCGCGTTCGAGAGCCGTGGAGATGCCAGCCCGGACAGCCTGCGATAGGCCGTTGACGGGTGGGTTGGCGAAGGATATGACCGCGGCGGCGCGGTCGACCCGGTAGTCGATCTTCACTGCCCCCGTCTCGTCCTGAGCTGGCCTCGGTCCACCTTCCCCAGATGGGTGGTCGGGAGCGCATCGACGAAGATCACCTCGCGCGGATGCTTGTAGGGCTCCAACCGATCGCACACAAAGGCCTTGAGCTCTTCCGCCAGGCCATCGCGGCGCTCGCGAGCGATCACATAGGCGTATGGCTTGACCAGCCCGTTGGCGTCGGCCACGCCCACCACCGCCACCTGCGACACCGCCGGGTGGAGCAGCAGGCAGCCCTCCACCTCCGTGGCGGAGAGCCATTTGCCTGAAACTTTCAGCAGCTCATCGGCTCGCCCACCGTAGGTGTAGTAGCCGTCGGCCCCGCGGCAGACCAGATCTCCCGTCACCACCCACTCACCACGGAAGCAGGTCTGGCTCTTCTCCAACTGCTGCCAATACCCCAGCGCGCGCGACCCGCCTCGCACCCAGAGATGGCCGATCGTTCCGTCGGGCACCTCCCGACCCTCCTCGTCCGCCACCTTGACCTCAAAGCCGGGCACCACCTCGCCCAGCGTCCCCCGGCGAACCCGGCCCAGCCGATTGGAGAGGAAGATGTGCCACATCTCCGCGGTGCCCAGGCCGTCGAGGAGCGGAACCCCGAAGCACTGGTCCCATTTAACATGCAGTTCTTCCGGCAACCCCTCACCCGCGGAGGTGGCCAGGCGTAATGAGGAGAGATCCTGTCGGCTGGCGCCCGGATGACTCACCATTTGGTTGATCATGGTGGGGACGGTGATCAGGATGGTCGGCCGGTACCGCGCGATCCGGCTGAAGATGACTTCCGCGGTGCAGCGGTCATCGAACAGCGCGCTGGAAGCCCCGGCCGCGAAAGGAAACAGAAGGTTGGAGCCGGTCGCGTAGCCGAAGTAGAGTTTGGGCACCGAGAGCGTCACATCGTTCTCAGTGTAGCAGAGCACCTGGCTGGCGTAGCATTCGCAGGTGTTGACGAAGGAGCGATGGGGCTGCACTGCTGCCTTGGGCCGGCCGGTAGTCCCGCCGGAGAAGAGCCAGATGGCGGGGTCGTCGCGGTGGGTGGGAAAATTCCGCCAGGTCTCCGGTGCCGCAGCGAGGCGCGATTCCCATGCGCTGCTGCCTACAACCAGCAACGTGGGCTGGTGGGCCGCACGGCTCGCCGCGCCGCGAAACGCGTCAGCCCGCTCCGCGGTTACCAGCGCCAAGGCGGCGCGGCTGTACTCGAAGAAATACTCGATGGCGTCGGGCTTGAGCTCCGGGTTGACCATCACTACCACGGCGCCGATCTTCAGGATGCCAAAAAGCGCCGCCACGTAGTCGGGCCCGTCGGGCAGGGCGATGATCACGCGCTGTTCCGGAGCCACCCCCGCCGAACTGAGCACGTTGGCATAGCGGTTGGCCAGTGCCTGAACCTCACGGTAGCTCAACCGTCCGGCATCGGTATGCAGCGCGGTCCGGTCTCCCCGACCTTCGCGCACCCGGGCATCGAGAAAGAAGTCGGCGATGTTGAGGTTCATGGCTGTGAGGACACAATAACGGTGCAGCCGCTTGCCGCAATGACCTGGGAAGAGGCACGGGACGCCAGGGGCCCAAGCTCTGTCGCGATCCTGCCGGTGGGCGCCATCGAGGCCCACGGCCCGCACCTGCCGCTCGAGACCGACGTGATCATCGCCCAGGCGATGGCGCGCTCAGGCGCCGCTCGGCTGGCGGCGCGGGGCATGAGAGTAGTAGTGCTTCCCTCGCTGACGTACACCGCGGCGGCATTTGCCCAGGGTTTCGCCGGAACGCTCTCGCTCCGCCCGGAGACAGTGACGGCCACGGTGCTCGACATCGCCGGCAGCCTGACTCGGCATGGCTTCGGAGTGTTGGCCATCGCCAACGCGCATCTCGATCCGGGACACCTCGCCTCCCTGGAAGCGGCGGTGGACGCGATCCGACGCGATCTGGGGCTGGTGGTAGCATGTCCCAACCTCGCCGCCAAGCCGTGGGCCCTCCGGCTGAGCGACGAGTTTAAGAGCGGCGCCTGCCACGCCGGTCAGTTCGAGACGTCAATGGTGCTGGCCGAACGCCCGGAGCTGGTGCGCGAGGCCACCAGGGCAGCGCTGCCACCTAATCCGGCCTCGCTTTCCCGTGCCATCCGGGATGGCAAGCAGAGCTTCGAGGAGGCGGGCGGCCCCCTGGCCTACTTCGGGTTTCCATCCCAGGCGACCGCCGAGGAAGGCCGAAAGACCGTCGAAGTCCTCGGCGCGATTCTCGACGAAGCGGTCCAGGCCGAGCTCAGCGTCGGACGGGGTAGATGAAATGAATACGCTGGCCGGTCGAGTGGCGGTGGTGACCGGCGCCGGCCGGGGAATTGGAGCCGCCACCGCCCACGCGCTGGCGGATGTCGGTCTCAATGTGGTACTCGCCAGCCGCACTCGAGACCAGATCGAACGGCAGGCCTCCGAGCTGATGGCCATGGGGCGGCAGGCGAGGGCGGTGGTATGCGACGTGACCAGCGAAGCGAGCGTGCAGGCCCTCGCTCGCGAAGCGGCCGAGCTGGGACCAGTTGCGGTGCTGGTCAACAATGCGGGGGCCGCGGGTTCCGGTCCTGTGGTCCGAACTACGCTGGAAGAGTGGAACCGTCTGATGGCGGTCAACGCCACCGGCGCCTTCCTCTGTATCCGGGCCTTCCTGGGCGGGATGCTCGAGCGGAAGTGGGGCCGAGTGGTCAATGTGGCTTCGACGGCGAGCTTACGAGGCGGCAAGTATCTCGCGGCCTACTCCGCAGCCAAGCACGCGCTGCTGGGTCTCAGCCGGTCGACAGCGGCGGAGGTGGTGGGCACCGGGGTGACGGTGAACGCGGTGTGCCCCGGCTTCGTCGACACCGAGATGACCAGCGAGACCCTGGACCGGATCGTGGCCAAGACCGGCCGCACTCGGGATGACGCGCTGGCCGCGGCCCTCGCCTCGGAGTCCCAGCCTCGGCTGATCTCGCCGGAGGAGGTGGCGGCGGCGGTGGTGTCGCTTTCCGTCGCTGCCGTCACCCATCCACCCAATGGTGAGGCACTGGTTCTGGACGGGAGAGCCTCGATGAGTGGCCGCTTTGCGATCATCAACCCGGGAGAGCTCGGCGTACCCCGGGGCTGGAACAACGGGATGCTGGCACAGGCTGGGGGCAGGATGCTCTTCATCGCAGGGCAGACCGCGCGCGACGGCTCGGGCCAAGCGCCGGCCGCTGACTTCGTGTCCCAGTTCGACCGGGCGTTACGCAACGTGCTTGCCGTGCTCCGCGAGGCCGGCGGCGAGCCAGGGCACATCGGTCGATTCACGATCTATGTCACCGACATGGCGCAGTACCGCACCAATCTCAAGCTATTGGGCGAGGTCTACCGGCGCCGGATGGGAACTCACTTCCCGGCCATGGCGCTGGTGGAGGTGAAGTCGCTGGTGGACCCGCAGACGGTGGTAGAGATCGAGGCGACGGCGATCCTTGGCTAAGCGAGCGCATTGATGACCCTGCATCCCAAATCGTTCCTCTACACCGTCGATCCAGCGAGCGCCGTCGCGACCATCACGCTGAACCGGCCCGAGCGGCTCAACGCGCTCACCTTCGAGGTCTACACCGAGCTCAGGGACACCTTCCGGGCCCTCGACACCGAGCCCGGTGTTCGCGCCGTGATCATCACCGGGGCCGGACGGGCCTTCTGTACCGGAGGCGACGTCGAGGACATCATCGGCTCGCTGTTCTCCAGGGACGCCACCGGATTGCTGAAGTTTACCCGGCTCACCGGCGATCTCATTCTTTCCATCCGCCAATGTCGCCGTCCGGTGGTGGCGGCGCTCAACGGAACGGTGGCCGGCGCGGGGGCCGTGATCGCGGCGGCCAGCGACATCCGGATCGCGGCGGAGAGCGCCAAGATCGCCTTTCTCTTTTCGCGGGTGGGCCTGACCGGCGCCGACATGGGGGCGGCGTGGCTCCTGCCCCGGATCGTCGGCCAGGCGCATGCGAGTGAACTCCTCATGCTGGGCGACTTCATGAGCGCCGAGCGCGCCGCCGAGATCGGGCTCTACAACCGGGTGGTACCGGGAGACCGGTTGATGGCAGTGGCCACTGAGTTTGCCTGCCGACTGGCGCGGGGACCGTCGGTGGCCTTGGGCGTTACCAAGCAGGCGCTCAACGATGAGGCCGCGATGGATCTTGTCTCCGCGATCGAGTGGGAGGCCAAGGCCCAGGCGGACTGCATGCAGAATCCCAACTTCCGCGAAGCCTACGAAGCCTTCCGCGCCAAGCGCGACCCGAAGTTCGAGTAGCCGTGCCTGACACGAGACTGATCCGCACCTTTCTCGAACCGCATCACACGAAGCTCGCCGAGCAGGCCGGCGGCTTTGCGATAAAAGAGATCGCTTCGCGCCCCGAGCCCATCGAAGATGCCGACGCCCGGCGAGAAGCACGGGCCCTGCTCGGCCTGATCGGTGGTGGAGGTTGGCTCCAGCCTATCCTCGACCTCGATCTCCGCGCGTGCTGCCTGATGCGCGAGGCGCTCGGCGAAGCGTCACCGCTTGCCGACGCAGTGTTTGCGCTCCAGGGGCTGGGCACCACGCCGATCCTGTTGGGCGGATCGCAGGCTCAGAAGGACCGTTGGGTCGGGCCGATCGCCCAGGGCAAGGTGATGACCGCGTTCGCGAT
>DASRIN010000042.1:0-5190 GCA_035649975.1 Gemmatimonadales bacterium | reverse complement strand
TTGTGTCCTTCAGCATTGGTAAAGAGTAAATGACATAGATACGAACCGCTCACGGCGTCTACTGCCCCGCTGCCCCGCTGCCCCGCTGCCCCACTATCTTCACCCCATGCGCCAGTCCCGAATTCGAAACTTTTGCATCGTCGCCCACATCGACCACGGGAAATCCACGCTCGCCGATCGGCTGATCGAGGCGACCGGTGCGGTCGAGAAGCGCCAGATGCGGGACCAGCTGCTCGATACCATGGATCTCGAACGCGAGCGCGGGATCACCATCAAGCTCAACGCCGTCCGGATGACCTACACGGCTCGCGACGGCAACGAGTACGAGCTCAACCTCATCGATACGCCGGGACACGTCGACTTCACCTACGAGGTCTCCCGGTCTCTCGCAGCTTGTGAAGGCGCGATTCTGGTGGTGGACGCTTCCCAGGGCATCCAGGCCCAGACCCTGAGCAATCTCTTCCTGGCGCTCGATGCCGGGCTGGAGATAATTCCGGTGCTCAACAAGATCGACTTGCCGGGAGCCGAGCCGGAACGGCGGGCTCAGGAGATAATGGACCTGATCGGCGCAAAGCGCGAGGAAATCCTGGCAGTCTCGGCCAAGGAGGGAACCGGCATCCCCGAGCTGCTGGAGGCCGTGATCGCCCGGGTGCCGGCGCCACGAGGCCAGGAGGAGGCGCCGCTCCGGGCGCTGATCTTCGACTCCTATTACGACAGGTACCGGGGCGCGGTGCCCAGCATCAGGGTGGTCGACGGGGTGGTTCGCGAGGGCATGGAGATCGCCTTCGGCGCTCACCCGGACGACGTGCACCACGTGGACGAGGTGGGCTACCTCCAACTGGGCCAGCATCCGACCGGCACGCTGGTGGCTGGAGAGGTGGGCTATCTGGTGGCCAGCCTGCGGGACGTTCGGGATGCCCGGGTCGGCGACACGATCCTCGATGCCTCCAATCGCGCGACCGAGCTGCTGCCCGGATACCGCGACGTCAAGTCCATGGTCTTCGCGGGTGTTTACCCCACGGACTCCGATCAGTATGAAAACCTGCGCGACGCGCTGGAGAAACTGCGGCTCAACGATGCCAGCCTGCATCACGAGCCCGAGTCGTCCACCGCCCTTGGATTCGGCTTCCGCTGCGGTTTTCTGGGGCTGCTGCACATGGAGATCGTGCAGGAGCGGCTGGAGCGGGAGTTCGACCTGGACCTGATCACGACCGTCCCAACCGTGGAGTATCACGTGTACCAGACGGATGGCGAGATGATCCTGCTGGAGAACCCGACCAACCTGCCGGATCCGGCCAGCATCGACCGGATCGACGAGCCCTATGTGAAGGCCAGGATCATGGCTCCGGCGGAATACATCGGCGGGATCATGAAGCTGGGCCAGGAGCGGCGTGGGGTGTACAACGGCATGCACTACATCGACACCGCGCGGGTGGAGTTCGACTTCGAGTTCCCTTTGGGTGAGATCGTGCTGGACTTTTACGATAAGCTCAAGTCACTGAGCCGGGGCTACGCCTCGCTGGACTACGAGGCATCGGATTATCGGGAGTCGGACCTGGTCAAGCTGGACATGCTGATCAACGGGGACCCGGTCGACGCCTTCAGTGTGATCATCCACCGGGACAAAGCGCAGGAGTACGGACGCAAGGTGGCAGAGAAGCTCAAGGAGCTGATTCCCCGCCAGCTGTATCAGGTCGCCATTCAAGCCGCGATCGGGAACAAGATCATTGCCCGGGAAACGATCTCCGCGTTCCGCAAAGACGTGCTCGCCAAGTGCTACGGCGGCGACATCACCCGCAAACGCAAGCTCCTGGAGAAGCAGAAGGAGGGGAAGAAGCGGATGAAGCAGATCGGCGCGGTGGAGATTCCGCAGGAGGCGTTTTTAGCTGTGCTGCAGGTGGATTAAAGTGAGCGGTAAGCGGTGAGCAGTGAGCGGGATCGTTCGGACTCGACGAGGGAGCCCGTGGGTGAGCCCCGCTTACCGCTTACCGCTCACCGCTCACGCTGTTTGGTCATCCAGACCGCCTTCCTGGGCGACGTCGTGCTTACCACGCCACTGCTGTCGGCGCTCGCTGCCCGGTATGGACCGGTGGATGTAGTCACCACACCGGCCGCGGCGGCTCTGCTGCAGTACCATCCGGCCGTGGCCGAGGTGGTTCCCTACGACAAGCACGGCGCTGCCCGAGGGCTTCGCGGATTGGCGCGGCTCGGGTCCAAGCTGCGCTCCCGCGGCTACCGCTGGGTGTACCTTCCGCATCGCTCGCTGCGCTCGGCGGTCCTGGCGCTCTGGAGCGGCGCACCGGAGCGGATCGGCTTTGCCGATAGCGCCGCAGCCTTCACCTATTCTGCCCGGATTCCTCGCAACCGGGATGGCCATGAGGTAGAACGTCTGCTAGCTCTCGCCGGAACAGCGGTCGGGATGAAGCACCCGGTGAGTCTCGGGCTGAGCCCGGAGGACCATGCAGCCGCCGAAACCTGGCTCAGCGAGCACCAGGTGATGTCGCCCTTCATCGCGCTGGCGCCGGGCTCGGTCTGGGCCACCAAGCGCTGGCCCTACTATGCCGAGCTGGCCTCGGGACTCGATGGCAGGGTAGTCATTGTCGGTGGGACAGAGGACGTCGCGTTGGCGCAGGAAATCGTGGAGGCCAGCAGGGGAAAGGCGGTCAACGCCGCAGGCGCACTGGGGCTGCGGGCGTCTGCCGCACTGATTCAGCGGGCTCGCTGTCTCGTCACCAACGACTCGGCCCCGCTCCATCTGGCGACAGCGGTGGGGACACCGATCGTTGCCCTGTTCGGCCCCACGGTACCCGAGTTCGGGTTCGGCCCCCGCCGGGCCGAGGATGTTGCCCTCGGTCACGATGGGCTGCCGTGCCGGCCGTGCTCTACGCACGGTCCTCCGGCCTGTCCGCTGGGACATCATCGCTGCATGAGGGAGCTGTCTCTGGAGATGGTGAGGCGCGCAGTAGTTACCGTCGCGAGTGCGGAGGAATCGGGTGCGATTTGTCCTCGGAATTGACATCGGTGGCACCAATCTGGTCGTCGGCAGCGTGGCCGAGGACGGATCAGCACTGCTCGCCCTGAGAAGCGAGCCCACTCATGCCGAGGCCGGCCAGCAGAACGTGCTCGACCGGCTCATCACCCTGGCGCAGCGCACCATCGAGCAGACCAGGCGGGAGGTGCCTGACGCCGAGATTCTGGGTGTGGGAGTCGGCGCGCCCGGGCCACTCGACACCAAGAGTGGCATCGTGCTCCTCACCCCCAATCTCGGATGGGTCAACCTCCCGCTGCGCCAGATCATCCACGAGCGGCTGGGACTGCCGGCAGCGCTGGACAACGATGCCAACTGCGCCATTCTGGGCGAGTGGTGGATGGGTGCGGCTCGCGGGACGCGCAATGCCATTGGGATTACCATCGGCACCGGCATCGGCGGCGGAATTGTGGTGGAGGGCAAGCTCTTCCGTGGAGCATCCGATTGCGCCGGCGAGATCGGGCACACCACGATCGATACCGAGGGGCGGCGCTGCAAATGCGGCAACTACGGCTGCCTGGAGGCCTACGCCTCCGGCCCCAACATCGCACTTCGCGCGGTGGAGGAGATCAAGGCCGGTGCAGTAAGTCGACTCTCGTCCTATGTCGGCGGCGATCTGGGCCAGGTTACTGCGCAGACTGTATACCAGGCCGCCCACGACGGCGACGATCTGGCACTCGAGGTAGTCAACGATACCGCCAAGTTCCTTGGCACCGGCATCGCCAACCTGCTGAACATCTTCAATCCCGAAGTCGTGGTGGTCTGTGGCGGCGTCACCCTGGCCGGCGACCATCTGTTCGTGCCGCTACGCCGGGAGGTCGCCCGCCGTGCTTTCAAACCGGCGGTGAATGTGTGCCGCATCGTGCCCTGCGAGCTGACCGGGACCGCCGGCGTGTACGGCGCGGCCAAGGTGTTTCTGGAGGCGGGAGCAGCAGGGCAGCGGGGCAGCGGGGCAGCGCGCATAGCGCGCTAGCGATGCGGATCGGCATTCTCGGTTCCCTGGTCTGGGATCTCATCTATGGGCGGGACCAGCTCGCACCGCCGGTTGAGGAGTGGGGCGGCATCGCCTACGCGCTGGCCGGACTGGATGCAAGCCTGGCGCCGGACTGGGAGATCGTTCCTCTGATCAAGGTGGGGCGCGATCTCGGCCCCCAGGCGCATGAGCTCCTGCGCAGTCTCTCGCGCCTGGCACCCGGCGCGCGATGCGCCGAGGTCACCGCCCCCAACAATCGCGTGGTGCTGCATTATCAGTCAGCCGAGCGGCGCTGCGAGCGCATGGCTGGTGGCGTGCCGGGCTGGACCTGGACCGAGCTCGGACCGATGGTCCGGGACCTGGACGCTATCTATATCAACTTCATCTCCGGCTTTGAGCTCTGCCTCGGAACGGCGCAGGCACTGCGGCAAGCGTTTCGGGGACCGATCTACGCCGACCTGCACAGTCTCTTCCTGGGCATGCAGCATGACGGGATGCGGGTGCTGCGCCCGTTACCCAACGCGCCCGACTGGTTCGGCTGTTTCGACCTGGTCCAGCTGAACGAGGACGAGATGCAGCAGCTCACCCCGGATCCTTTGAGCCTTGCGGCCGACGCAATCGGGGCAGGCGTGTCCTTACTGACCGTCACATTGGGGCCGCGAGGCCTGGCCTATGTGGCGGCGCCGGGGTTTGATGGGATTGCAGCGGGGCAGCGGGCCAGTGAGGCAGCAGGGCAGCAACAGCACACCGGGGCAAGGTTCGCAGGCACTGCCCCGCAGCCGCGCAGCCCCTCTGCCCCGCTTCCCGTGCGCACTGCCCTGATCCCCGCCCCGAACGTCGAGGCCCTCGATCCCACCGGCTGTGGCGATGTCTTCGGTGCGGCGGCATTTGCGCGGCTTCTGGCCGGCGACTCGGTTGAGACAGCCTTGCGCCACGCCACCGCTCTCGCCGGCCGCAATGCCGCTTTCCGCGGGGCGACGGGACTGGCCCGGCATCTCCGGGGCGAGCTGGTGATGCCGTGACCCGAGTGATCGAGGTTCCGTCTCACTTCGACGATCGCAGCTTCGACAGCTTCGCCGAGGGCTTCAAGGATTGGCCCCCGGAGGAGAAGCTCCTGCTGGACGCCCGCAGCACGCAGTGGGCTTCGCCCTACGGCCTCATCGGCATACTGACGGCAGGCCAGGCCCTG
>DASRIN010000041.1:0-3665 GCA_035649975.1 Gemmatimonadales bacterium | reverse complement strand
ATGCCGAGGCCCAGCAAATCGGACGTAGCGTAGAGTGCCACGCCGTCGTCCCGGTCCAGTCGAGCGCCGGCCGCGACTTTCTCCGCGAGGGAACGCAGTCTGGGATCACGGAGACGCGTCAGGTCGAGCCCACCAGCCATCCTATCTCCTTGCGGTGCCGAGGTTAGCCAAACATACAAGCTAACCGTGCCGCGCCTACCCGGGCCACCCTGTAGAACCGCCGCTTGGTGCGATTGGTATACGCGTTGTGTGAGTTCGGGCTAGGCTTCCCAGCGCCTTACGGCGAGGGTGACGTTGTGGCCTCCGAAACCAAAGGAGTTGGATAGAGCCACATCGACCTTGCGCTCGACCTTGCGATTGGGAGCGGAGTCGAGATCGCACTCCGGGTCAGGAGTGAACTGATTAATGGTGGGTGGGATGACCCCACAGGTGGAGGCGAGCAGGGACACGATGAATTCGAGCGCACCGGCCCCGCCCAGGAGGTGCCCGGTCATGGACTTGGTGGATCCGAACACCAATTTTCGCGACTGTTCTCCAAACACGGCCTTGACCGCCCGGGTTTCGGCGATGTCACCCTGCGGCGTGGACGTGCCGTGGGCATTGATATAGCCAACGTCGCTGGGATCGATTCGACCGTCGGCCAGGCAGTCACGCATTGCGCGTTGGGCCCCTTCCCCACCTTCGGCGGGTTGGGTGATATGGTACGCGTCGCCGCTGAGGCCGTAGCCGATCACTTCCCCCAGGATCTGGGCGCCCCGTCGCTCGGCATGCTCCAGACTTTCCAACACCACCATGGCACCCCCGTCGCCGAGCACGAATCCGTCGCGTTCCTTGTCGAACGGTCGGCTCGCGGTCTCGGGGGAGTCGTTGCGGGTGGATAGGGCCTTCATGTTGGCAAAGGCTGCCACCGTAAGACCGGTGATGGCACCCTCGGAGCCGCCGGTGACCATGGCGTCCGCCACACCCTGGCGGATCAAATTGAAGGACTCCCCGATGGCGTGAGCGGACGAAGCACACGCCGAGACGGTAGCAAAGTTGGGTCCCTTGAGCCCATAGCGGATCGAGACCAGACCTGCCGCGATATCGGGGATGAACATCGGAACGAAGAACGGTGAGACTCGATCCGGCCCCTTGGTCACGAAGAGCCGGCAGTTATCCTCGTAGGTCTGCATGCCGCCGATGCCGCTGCCGATGACGACACCGGTCCTATCCGAGTTGGGAAAGCGACCTTCCAGTCCAGCCTGGGTGATGGCCTGGTGCGCGGCCGCCAGTGCCAGCTGGGCAAAGAGATCGTACCGCTTGGCTTCTTTGCGGTCGATGTACTGAAGGGGATCGAACCCCTTCACCTCACAGGCAAACCGCACCTGTTGGTTGGAGGCGTCGAACTTGGTGATGGGTGCTGCACCAGAGCGACCTGCCAGCAGCGCCTGCCACGTGCTTTCGACATCATTCCCCACCGGTGTCACCAGGCCCAGCCCGGTGACGACGACACGTCGCGCCAACGCTATTTCCCGATCTTTTCGTGCAGGTAGGACATGGCGTCGCCGACGGTGCGGAGCTTCTCCGCTTCCTCGTCCGGGATATCGATGTCGAACTCCTTCTCGAACGCCATGACCAGCTCGACGGTGTCGAGGCTGTCCGCGCCAAGATCCTCCATGAAGCTGGCATCGCTGGTCAGCTTCTCGCGCTCGACGCCCAGCTCCTCGACAATGATATCCTTAACCTTCTCTTCGACGTTGCTCATGTCGTCCTCGATTGAAGTTGCGGTCCGTCTCAGATCACCATTCCACCGTCTACCACCAGTACCTGGCCGGTGATGTAGGCAGCCAGATCTGAAGCCAGAAACAGCACGGTCCCTGCGACGTCCTCGGGCCGACCCAGTCGGCCCAGCGCGATCCCCTCTAATAATGAGGCTCGCGCTTCATCGGGCAAGGAGGCGGTCATGTCGGTCTCGATGAACCCAGGCGCGACACAATTCACCAGAATGTTGCGACTCGCGTACTCTTTGGCTACCGATTTCGTGAAGCCGATCAAGCCGGCTTTGCTGGCCGCGTAATTGGCCTGGCCCTTGTTGCCGATCATTCCTACGACGCTGGTGATGTTGATGATACGCCCTGCCCGTCGCTTCATCATGCCCTTGATCACCGCGCGCGTGGTGTGAAACGCTCCCTTGAGATTGGCCTCCAGGACCGCGTCCCAATCCTCATCGGTCAGCCGCAGGAGGATGTTGTCCCGGGTGAGCCCGGCGTTGTTCACCAGAATGTCGACAGGCCCGAGAGTCGCCTCAGCCGCAGTAATGGCTGCCGTCACCTGCTGGCCAACTGCCACATCGCAGGCGACGCCGGCAGCCCGACTGCCGAGGCCGGTGGCAATGAACCGGGCCCGCTCCGCGTCCCGCCCCACCACGGCCACTTTGGCGCCCGCCTGGTAGAGCGCCCGCGCGATGGCGAGACCGATGCCGCGGGTGCTGCCGGTCACAAACGCGGTCTTGCCCGTCAGGTCAATCGTGGTGGCCACCTGGCGCACCTCATCGCGAGCGACTCCGCTAGTCATGGAGATACTTCTCCACCTCGGCGGCCGAGCCCAGGGTAATGGTCCTGGCCCCGGGCAGAATCCGCTTGAGCAGTCCGCTTAACACGTTCCCCGGACCCAGCTCGATGAAGGTCGCGTCGGGCACCAGTTGAGCCGCAGCCTGCATGCAGGTCACCCAACGGACCGGAGCGGTGAGTTGATCCGCCAACAGCCGTTTGGCATCCACCCCGGTGCGTACCGCCTCCCCGCTCGCGTTGGCGATCACCGGGAACGCTGGGTCGGAAAAGGTCGCTTCGGAGAGCGCTTCCCGCAGGCCATCCACCGCCGGTGCCATGAGAGGAGAATGAAAGGCGCCGCTTACCTTGAGGGGAACCACGCGCTTGGCTCCCCGCTCCTTGCAGCGCTCTCCCGCCCGACTCACGCCGGCAGGATCGCCCGAGATGACCGTCTGGTCCGGCGCATTGAGATTGGCCGGCACTGCAATTCCATCCGGGCCCGAGACCTCATCACATGCGCTCTGCACCTCGGCAGTGGCGAGACCCAACACGGCCGCCATAGCGCCCGGCCGCTCCTGGCCAGCGGCGAACATGAGCTCTCCCCGCCGGCGCACCAGGCGGGCGGCATCGATGGCACTCAGGGTCCCGGCTGCTACGTGGGCGCTGTACTCACCAAGGCTGTGGCCCGCGGCAGCCCCGGAACCGGGCAGCTGGTCTCTAACCACGGCGAGCACCGCCAGCGAGTGAGCCAGGATGGCCGGCTGGGTGTTCTGGGTCTGGGTCAGCTCGTCCTCCGGCCCTTCCCACATGAGGCGGGAGAGCCGGGTGTCGAGTGCGTCATCGACCGCGGCAAAGGTGTCTCGGGCTGCCGGAAATCGCTCCGCCAGATCCTTTCCCATGCCGACCTTCTGTGCACCCTGGCCGGGGCACATCAAGACGGTCACCACCGGATGACGGTGCTGCCCCAGGTGAAGCCCGCGCCGAACGCCACCAGCAGCAGCAATGACCCGGCCTTGACCCGGCCCTCGTCGATAGCCTGCGACAGGGCCAGCGGGATTGATGCTGAGGAGGTGTTGCCGTAGCGGTCCACGTTGACCATCACCTTGTCCATGGGCAGGCCGGCGTGCTTTGCCGTCG